>JAFUBF010000015.1 GCA_017460325.1 Clostridia bacterium
GACACCTGTGCCCCGCAGGATCTGGGGCAGTGCGGCAGAATAGCCGAACATGTCCGGAAGCCACAGGACCACGGAATCGATGCCGAACATGTCCCTGAAATACCGTTTCCCGTGCAGCACCTGGCGCACCAGCGATTCGCCGCTGGTCATGTTGGTATCCGGTTCAACCCACATGGCCCCCTCGGGGATCCACCGTCCCTCCTTGGCCGCCGCCCGGATGCGCTCGAACAGCTCGGGATAATGTTCCCGGCACATTTCATAGGCAGCCGGCTGGCTCTGCAGATACCGGTATTCCGGGTATTCCTTGAGAAGCCGCAGCTGCTGCGCAAAGGTCCGGCTGGTTTTTCGGTGCGTCTCCGCCATGGGCCACAGCCAGGCCAGATCCAGATGCGCATTGCCAATGGCATAGAAGACCGGGGCGGTGGTGCCGTTGACGGCCTGAAGCGCCGGTTTCAGCACCTCCCGGGCCACACGGTACGTGCTGATACGACCTTCCATGGGCTGCTCAAAGTCAATCACCAGCGTGGCCTGCTCCAGTGCCTGCGCCACACGATCTGCCCGCAGGCTTTCCGGATCCAGCTGTTCCCCCAGCAGCATCAGGGTACTCATGTCCATGTACACCTGATAGGCCTCCTCGTTCCAGATGCCATAGGTCATGTTCCCCAGCACCGTCCGTTCCCCCTCCGTCAGGGGATCCGTATAACTGCCCGGCAGAACGGGGCCTGTGGCACACGAGGATATCGGGCTTCTCGGATAGAAATGTCCCGCATACGCCTCAACCAGCAGATCATAGACGCGTCCCGGTTCGCCGCAGTCGGTGAGGAAATTGTCGACGATGTAGTGATGCGGAACCTGCACCCACTCCGCCCGGCGGGTGCCAAAGGACTTTCCGTCCACAAACACGGTGGACTCACCGCCCGTCTGCAGATCCAGAGCAATCCGGTGTCCCTGTGCCGCCTCCGGCAGCTGAATCCGCCCCCGCATCCAGCAGTACTCCCACGTATGCCCCCATTTCGTTCCCCGGGGCATCCGGGTAAAGGGACCTTTCTCCGCCTCATGGGGCGTCAGGTGGTCCATCGTCAGGAACGATTCCACCTCAATCGTGCCAAGCGGCACATACAGATCCTGCCGGAGCGTCTCCATCCAGTGTCTCAGCCTGAACTGCCATTCCGAATGCATGTATTTCATGCCTGTCCTCCCCCGGTTTTCCCGAATGTATCCCGTTTTGCACTTCGTGCATGTTATGGTCGAATGATATCACAGGGAATGCGGACCATCAACAGCCGAATGTCCCGAACCCGTCAGAGAAAGAAATTCCCGAAATTTTCGGTTGACACCCCGGTCAGGACGGTTCACAATATAGCGGAAAGCATTGCCCCTTTTGCGATGTCATACCCGAAATGGCCCTTATCCATACCCGGAAACAGGCTGTACCTTCGTACTTTAGATCATCTGCTAAAGAAGGAGATGTTTAGTCCGTCATGTCAAACAGGGAAAAATTTTATCAGGTATCCACTCTGCAGGCGCTGGCACAGGGATTTTCAAAGTCCGTGATCACAGTGGGAGAACTGCTCGACCACGGGGACCTGGGCCTTGGGACGTTTGAGGAGGTGGATGGTGAAATGGTCGTTCTGGACGGGAAATGCTATCGCGCCCTGAACAATGGAAATGTGGTCCCGGCGGAGGATACAAGAGGTGTCCCCTTCGCCTCTGTCTGTTCTTTCCATCCGCAGCGGCTGGAACAGCTCGCAAATATCGACAGGATCGAGCAGCTGAAGGAATGGCTGACCCTTCGGATTGAGGAAGATTTTGGCCTTAACTGCATGTATGTCGTTCGAATCGAAGGGACCTTTTCCAGGGTGGACGCAAGATCGGAATCCGGAACGAAAGCACATCATGTGACGCTGAAAGATGCACTGAGCGTTACACAGAAAGCCTTTATTTTTGACAACATCAGAGGCACCCTTGTATGCGTGTATTACCCGGACTATATGGACGGGATCAATGCCGCCGGGTGGCATCTGCATTTTCTCTCGGAAGACAGAAAATACGGCGGACATGTCTTTGATGTGAGCCTTGTACAGGCAGAAGCCGCTTTCTGTAAGATCACCTCCGTGGAGATCCAGATTCCGGACACCCCGGCATTTGATACCTATGCGCTGAAAAATGCCTCCCAGGAGGACATCAAGAGCGTGGAGCAGGGGAAAGGATAACTAACCCGGCACCCATCCCCCATATAATTGAAGAGGCAGACAGGAAACCTGTCTGCCTCTTTTGTATCAGGCATCTTCCTCCGACTGCAGCGCATCATACCCTTCCTCGCCGGTCCGGATACGCACCACATTCTCCACATCCGTAACGAAGATCTTCCCGTCACCGATATGTCCGGTGTACAGCACCTGTCTGGCTGTTTCAACCACCTGCTGCACCGGCACTTTACTGACCACAATATCCACCTGCACCTTAGGTAGAAGCGTCACATCCACAGGCGTGCCGCGGTAGTATTCCGGTTTGCCTTTCTGCGCACCGTAACCCATCACGTTTGTCACGGTCATTCCGGTAATCCCGATGCGGTTCATGGCCAGTTCGAGGCTTTCCAGACTGCCCGGACGGCAGATGATCCGTACATTGGTGTACGTGGGCAGATTCGCATCCTTCTCTTTTCTCGCCCTCTGTACCGGAACAGCCTTTGCCCGGGAATCGGAGGGCATGGGACCGATGGCCGCATCCGGACTGCTGTCCGCCATGATCATGAATCCGGAATAGGCGGCATGCAGTCCGTGTTCGGAACGGTCAAGACCCATCATCTCATCCTCGGGTGCCGCACGGAGACCGATTGTGGCCCGTATGGCCAGGAATACGGCCGTAATGACCACACCCGTCCAGGCAATGACCGAGGCAACTCCGAGGAGCTGAATGCCGAGAAATGTCAGTCCCCCGCCATAGAACAAGCCTTTCATGGTGGACACGCCGGTGGCAAACAGACCCGTCAGGAGCGTGCCAAGTGCGCCGCAGACCCCATGGACGGAAATGGCACCCACCGGATCATCGATCTTCAGTACCTTGTCAAAGAGTTCCACGGACAGAACCACCGCAAAGCCGCAGCAGATGCCGATCACGGCCGCGCCGAAGGGATCTACCGCATCACAGCCCGCCGTAATGCCGACCAGACCGGCCAGCGAGGCGTTGAACGTCATGGAAACATCCGGTTTCCCGTAGCGGACCCAGGTGAAAAGCATGGTCACCAGCGTTGCCAGGGCAGCTGCCAGGTTGGTGTTGAAGAAGACCAGTCCGGCGCTTGTGATCAGTTCATCACTGTCCATTCCCACCGTGCTTGCACCGTTGAACCCGAACCAGCAGAACCACAGGATGAAAACCCCCAGTGCCGCAATGGACAGGTTGTGTCCCAGAATGGCCCGCGGCTTCCCGTCTTTTCCGTACTTGCCAATCCGCGGTCCCAGGATTTTCGCGCCGATCAGGGCACATACGCCGCCGACCATGTGGACGCAGGTGGAACCGGCAAAATCATGGAAGCCCATCCCGGACAGCCAGCCTCCACCCCAGATCCAGTGACCGGAGACGGGATAGATAAACAGGGAAATGGCCGCTGAATAGAGGCAGTAAGCCGAGAACTTCGTCCGCTCGGCCATGGCACCGGAGACAATGGTGGCACTGGTGGCACAGAAAACCGTCTGGAAAATGGCATAGGCCCACAGCGGGACACCCGCCGGCAGAATGTGGGAATAGTCCCGCATGATAAACGGATCAATCCATCCGAAGGCGGCCGTGCCGGCACCGAACATGATACCAAAGCCTGTCAGCCAGAAAAGAGGCGTGCCGATACAGAAATCCATCAGGTTTTTCATGAGAATGTTTCCCGTATTCTTTGCCCGGGTAAACCCGGCCTCGCACATGGCAAAGCCCGCCTGCATAAAGAACACCAGCGCGGCTCCCAACAGAACCCAGATCGTGTTTACAGCGGAAAACGTCATCAAAATCACAGTCCTTTCAGAAAAAATAGAAGCGGCGCAGGGAAATGCACACCCTTGCGCCGCTTTGGTATATCCGCCTGATCCCTCAGGTCGAATCCCCTGTTCAGTTATTCGCCGCTGGCCCCGTAGTTGCTGAGTACCCTCGCAGAGGGATCATCCACATCACAGCCGGGCCAGGTTCTGTTCGGCATCCAGAAATCCGGAATCATCCGTGCCTGACCGGGATAGAACTGTTCGAACAGTTCCCGGTAAAGCAGGCTTTCCTTGGTAAAGGGAGGGCAGTAGTCATAGGCAGCTGCCCTTTCCCGCCACTCTTCATCGGTATAGGTACGCTCCGCCAGCGCCTTGAGATCCGTGACCATGGAATGGCCGACCGCATCCGAAAAAGCCGCCTTCTGCCGCCAGAGGATCGCATCCGGCAGAATCGCATCATCCGCAAAGGCCCTGCGGATCAGGTACTTCCCCATGTTATGCCGGTTCATTTTGAGCTCCGGATCAATGCTCATGGCATAGCGGACAAATTTGAGATCCCCAAAGGGCACCCGAGCCTCCAGGCTGTTCACGGAAATGCACCGATCCGCACGCAGCACATCGTATACATGCAGCTCCCGGATCCGCTTTTCCGCCTCTTCCTGAAACTCCGCCGCACCGGGCGCAAAGTCCGTGTACTTGTAACCGAAAAGCTCATCGCTGATTTCGCCGGTCAGCAGCACCCGGATGTCCGTATGTTCATGAATGTACCGGCAGACCAGGTACATGCCGATGCTGGCCCGGATCGTCGTAATGTCCCAGGTTCCCAGCAGTTCCACCACGGCAGGCAATGCTTCCAGTACATCCTTTTCCGATATGATGACCTCCGTGTGGTCTGCTCCGATATAATCCGCCACCATCCGGGCATACTTGAGGTCAATGGCATCTACGTCCATGCCAATGGCAAAGGTCCGGATGGGCTTTTTCAGAATGCCGGCGGCAATGGCACATACCAGGGAGGAATCAAGGCCGCCCGAGAGGAGAAACCCGACGGGCGCATCCGCGTCCAGCCGCTTTTCCACACCGTCAATCAGCAGTCGGCGAAGCTTCTGGCAGATATGCTCCTCCTCACGCATGGTGAACTGATCCACATGGGCCGGATCCGCATACTGAACAAACTCCCCGTTCACCCAGTAATATCCCGGTGGGAACGGCCGGATCTCCTCGCAGAGGCCCAGCAGGTTTTTCGGCTCGGAGGCAAAGGCGATACAGCCATCCACCTGGTAACCGTAATACAGCGGGCGGATCCCGATAGGGTCCCGGGCCGCGATGAGCCGGTCCTGAGCACCGTCGTAGAGGATCAGGGCAAACTCCGCATCCAGAGTCTTGAACATCTCCACCCCGTACTCCCGGTACAGCGGCAGCAGAATTTCACAGTCCGATTCGCTCCGGATGGGAAATCCTTCCTCGATGAGGCGCTGGCGAAGCGGCCGGAATCCGTACAGTTCGCCGTTGCATACCACATAGTTCCCATCCATTTCAAAGGGCTGCATTCCCTCATCCGTCAGGCCCATAATGGCCAGGCGGTGAAAGCCGAGCCAGCCCCGCGGGATTTCCATCAGGATGCTCTTATCCGGTCCCCTGCTGGCCGTCCGTTCAAAGCACGCACGCAGCTTTTCCACCGGTTGCGATTTTCCCTCTATTCCAAAGATCGAACACATAATCGGGCACCTCCAAATATGGTCGGCCAATTTCCTTTTTCAGGACGAAGGCCGCCTCTCCGTGGTACCACCTGATTTGCTTCTCTTAGGGCTCCATCAAGCCCTGACAGGGATAACGTGCTGTCCTCACGCCGCACCTACTGGGCACTGCCGTTCAGCTCGGACTTGGAAGGGTTTTTCCTCCGGTGGCTCATGCGGGACTCTCACCGGCGCCCGCTCTCTGTGATGCCGCCCCGGGGTCCTGACCGGACCCCGCCGGATTACTCGGCTTCCGCAACGCTTTCGTCTTGTGAAATTTGCCCGCATTTTAGCACGGCGCCCGGGGGCTGTCAACCCATTTTTGCAATTTCATTATCCAAATCCTGCAATTTTCATTTTATTATGGCTGATTTTCTGGCGTTTTCGCACTTTCTCTCAAATTTTCCTTCAAAACCCCATTGACAGCCCTCCCCCGACTGTGCTATTCTTTCGCCCGACAGGACAAGGGGGTCATGTCAGGACTGCCCCTGTCCCTTTTTCTATTTTCGGAACTTTCATTGGAGGTGCTGATATGAGCAGGTACACAAAAGAAGATATCATTAAGATGGTCAAACAGGACGATGTGGAATTCATCCGTATGCAGTTCACCGACATATTCGGCCAGCTCAAGAACGTGGCCATTACCGCCAGCCAGGTGGAAAAAGCCGTCAATAACGAGATCATGATTGACGGAAGCTCCATCGAAGGATTTGTCCGCATCAACGAATCCGACCAGTATCTGCAGCCGGATCTGGACACCTTCGCCATCCTTCCCTGGCGCCCGCAGCAGGGGAAAGTCGCCCGTCTGATCTGTGATGTATACAACCCGGACGGTACACCGTTTGCCGGTGATCCCCGCGGGACACTCAAGCGCCTGATGAAAAAGGCCGCCGATATGGGATACAGCTTCAACGTCGGACCGGAGTGTGAGTTCTTTCTCTTCCAGACGGATGAACACGGACGGCCGACAACCGCCACCGCGGATGAGGCAGGTTATTTCGACCTGGGCCCTCTGGATCACGGAGAGAGCACGAGACGCGAAATCTGCATGGCACTGGAACAGATGGGCTTTGAAATCGAGGCCAGCCATCATGAGGTTGCGTGCGGACAGCATGAAATCGACTTTAAGTATGCGGATGCCCTGACGGCGGCAGACAACATCATGACCTTCAAGCTGGCCGTCAAGACACTGGCCCAGAAAAACGGTCTGCACGCCACGTTCATGCCCAAGCCCGTATTCGGCATCAACGGCTCCGGCATGCATACCAACATGTCCCTGTTTAAGGACGGAAAGAATGTCTTTGCCGACCCGTCGGACAGCCGTGGTCTGAGCCGGGAGGCCTATTCCTTCATCGCCGGTATTCTGACTCATGTCCGGGGCATGGCGGCCATTACCAACCCGCTGGTCAACAGCTATAAGCGTCTGGTTCCCGGCTATGAGGCCCCCTGCTATCTGGCCTGGAGCGCCAGCAACCGCAGCGCCCTGATCCGTATTCCCGCTGCCCGGGGCCAGGCCACCCGTGTGGAACTGCGCTGCCCGGATCCCAGCTGCAACCCCTACCTGAACATGGCCGTCTGTCTTGCCGCCGGTCTGGACGGCATTGAGAAAGGCATGACGCCGCCGCCGGAAATCACCGAGAACATCTTTGCCATGGATGCCGCCACGCGTGCCGTCAGGGGCATTGACAGCCTGCCGGGCACCCTCCATGAGGCCATTGAGTGCCTGACTGCAGATCCTGTGATCTGCGCAGCTCTGGGTGAGCATGTCCTGACCCAGTACGTCGAGGGCAAGAAGAAGGAATGGGATGCCTACCGGACCCATGTCAGCAGCTGGGAGATTGAACGGTATCTGGTCATGTACTGATCCGGGATTTCCGCATCTCAGTTAATGTTGCTTCAGCTTTCGGCACCGCGTGATTGCTGTAGAACACGCTTTGGCAGCCCGGTGCAGTGCACCGGTCCCTCTCCATTCATGTTGCTTCAGCTTTCGGCACCGCGTGATTGCTGTAGAACACGCTTTGGCAAACCGGTGCTATGCACCGGGCCCTCTCCATTCATGTTGCTTCAGCTTTCGGCACCGTGTGATTGCTGTAGAACACGCTTTGGCAAACCGGTGCTATGCACCGGGCCCTCCTTTATCCGTGCCCTGCCCTGTCTGTGCGGGGCAGGACCAATGCAGACCGTGAGAGACAGAAAGGGGAAAATCAGTGGCCAGGATTGTTATTATCGGTGCGTCAGAAGCCAGCCGCACGCAGCTTTCCAGGCTGCTGGTTTCCTCGGGTCATCCGGTTTTCCGCACCTGTGCATCGGACAGCTCCATCCGCCGGACGCTATCGGAATGTGAGGACGGAATTGTCATTCTCTGTGGCGGGATCCCGGGCAGTCTGACCGACGCCCTTCAGGCTGACTTTGGGGGAAGTTTCCGCTTCCTCCTGATTGCCCGGCCGGAGCATCTCGCCGCCTGCGAATCGCAGGCCGTTTTCAAGCTCTCCTATCCCTGCTCAGGCAGTGCGGTCATCGGGGCGGTTGAAATGCTCTCGCAACTGCACACCATGCACCTGCCCAGGCGCACAGCCGGCGACCGTGCCCTCATCGACAGGGCCAAGTGCCTGCTCATGGAGCGTAAGGGAATCAGCGAACCTGAGGCTCACCGGCAGATGCAGCAGCATGCCATGCATCATCATATGAAAATGACGGAAGTGGCGGAGGCTCTGCTCAGGGAAGCCAGCGGAGGAGGAATCAACCTTGGATAAATACCCACTCTACCGGCCGGAACTGGAACACGAATCCTGCGGCGTCGGCGCAGTTGTCGACCTGAATGGACGCGCCACACACCGGACCATTGACCAGGCCCTGACCATTGTGGAGCGTCTGGCTCACCGGGCCGGCAGCGATGCACTGGGAACCACCGGTGACGGCGTCGGTATCATGACGCAGCTGCCCCACGATTTCTTTGCTGCCTGGGCACGGGAGGAGGGCATCAGCCTCGACGCCCCCGGCGATTACGGGGTCGGGATGTTCTTCCTGCCCGAGGATGAGGTCGGCATCCGCAATATCTGCCGGATCTTTGAACGTCTTTCCAATGCCGAGGGTATCCCGGTGCTGGGCTGGCGGGATGTTCCCTGCCATCCGGCACAGCTGGGTGCCGGCGCCCGGCGCACCATGCCAAGGATCCGCCAGTGCTTCCTGCGCCGTCCCGCTGAGACCGCTGCCGATGCGGACTTTGACCGCCGTCTCTATGTTCTGCGCCGGACGTTTGAAAAGCAGGACACCGATACCTATATCTGTTCCCTGTCCTGCCGCACCATCGTCTACAAGGGAATGATGCTGGTCAGCCAGCTCCGTTCCTTTTACGATGACCTGCAGGATGTCCGGTACATCTCCAGGATGGCACTGGTGCATTCCCGCTTTTCCACCAACACCTTTCCCAGCTGGTCCAAGGCCCACCCCCAGCGTTTCCTCCTGCACAACGGGGAGATTAACACCATCCGGGGCAATCATGACCGGATGAAGGCCAGGGAGGAAACCATGTGCTCCGAACAGATGGGGCCCGCCATGGCACGCGTCATGCCCGTGATTGATCCGGACGGAAGCGATTCCCAGATGCTTGACAACACCCTGGAATTTCTGTCCATGAACGGTTTCCCGCTGCCGCTGGCCGGCATGATTCTGCTGCCGGAACCCTGGCAGGGCGAAAAATGGCCAAAGCCCTGGCATGATCTGTACCGCTATTATTCCACCATGATGGAGCCCTGGGACGGACCGGCCGCCGTTCTCTATTCAGATGGTGAAACCGTCTGTGCCTCCCTGGACCGCAACGGTCTCCGACCACTGCGCTGTGCCCTGACGGATGACAACCGTCTGATTCTCTCCAGTGAGGCCGGTGTCCTGTTTGAGGAAAATGCCCATATCCGGCGCCGCTGGAAACTGCGAAGCGGAGATGTGCTGTGTGCGGATCTGCAAACCGGCGAGCTGCTTGAATCGGATGCACTCAAGTCCCGCTTCGCTGCGCAGCTGCCTTACAGCGACTGGGTTCGGCAGATTGTCCGGCTCAGTGATCTGCCGGATGTCCCTCCTCCGGTCTCCTCCATGGACGCCGACCTTCTTTCAAGGGCATTTGGCTATACCCGGGAAGATGTCCGGGAAATGCTCCTGCCCATGGCAGAAACCGGCACCGAGCCTATTGGATCCATGGGCGCGGATGAACCGCTGGCCATGTTCTCCAGGGCCCATCCGCCGCTGTACGATTTCTTCCGCCAGCGGTTTGCGCAGGTAACGAATCCGCCTATTGACGCCCTGCGGGAAAAGTGCAAAACCGACTGCACCATCTACATCGGGGATGATGGAAACCTGCTTTCCAAAGGGGCGGAAAACTGCACCGTTCTTGAGCTCTCCACCCCGATTCTGACCGGTCCGGAACTGGAACGGATCCGCCGGCTGAACCACCCGGCATTTTCCGTCCGGGAACTGTCTCTCCTGTATCCTGCTGATTCCCGCCTGCGCACTGCCATGCAACGCCTCTTTGCCGACTGCGATCTGGCCTGCCGGGAGGGCATAAATATCCTCATTCTGAGCGACCGCGGTCTTGACCGGGAGCATCTGGCCATTCCCGCTCTCCTGGCCATATCCGCGCTTGAACAGCACCTGATTCAGATCCGGAAGCGGACGAAAGTGTCCGTCATTCTGGAAAGCGGCGAGCCCCGGGACACCCACCAGATGGCACTGCTCATCGCGTACGGCGCCCGGGCAGTAAACCCGTACCTGGCCCACGAGATCATTCGGCGCCATCATCCGGAGAATGCAGATGAAGCTGTACTGAAGTACAATCATGCCCTGACGGACGGCGTGCTGAAAATTGCCTCCAAGATGGGCGTCTCCACCCTGCAGGCCTACCAGAGTGCGCAGCTGTTTGAGACTGTCGGGCTGAACCCGGAATTTGTCCGCCAGTATTTCACCAATACCCCCTGCACCCTCAGCGGAACAGGCCTGCACGACGTGGAAAATACCAGCCGGTATTACCACGGAAAAGCCTTCCTGGAGGCAGACACGGCCCAGTTGCCGGCTGTTGGGCGGCACCGTCTGCGGAAAGGTCCGGCCGCGGAGGAACACCTGTACAGTCCCGGCGTCATCCATGCCCTGCAGCAGGCCGTCTGGACCGATGACGCAGCACTCTTTGATGAATATACCCGGATGGTGGAGGAGGAAGGTCCGCAGACCATCCGCTCCTCCCTGGATTTCCGGTATGATCTGTGTACCCCAATCCCCCTTGAGGAAGTCGAGCCTGTCTCCGAGATCGTCCGGCGGTTCCGGACCGGTGCCATGTCCTACGGTTCCATCTCCCAGGAAGCCCATACGTGTATGGCCACGGCCATGAACCATCTGGGCGGGAAATCCAACAGCGGCGAGGGCGGCGAACTCCGGGAACGGTTTGGTACGGAACTGAATTCCGCCATCAAGCAGGTTGCCTCCGGCCGTTTCGGCGTCACGCGTGAATACCTGCTCTCCGCCAGCGAAATCCAGATCAAGATGGCCCAGGGGGCAAAGCCCGGGGAAGGCGGACATTTGCCCGGCGCGAAAGTGACGGAAAATATCGCCAGAACCCGATGCTCCACCCCCGGCATTTCGCTGATTTCACCCCCGCCGCACCACGACATTTATTCCATTGAAGATCTGGCCGAACTCATCTATGACCTGCAGTGTGCCAGTGAAAGGGCCAAAATCACCGTCAAGCTGGTGGCCTCTGCCGGTGTTGGCACCATTGCCAGCGGCGTTGCCAAAGCCGGCGCAGGCGGTATCCTGATCTCCGGCGGCGAAGGCGGAACCGGTGCCGCGCCCCTGTCCAGCGTTCATCATGCCGGACTGCCCTGGGAAATCGGGCTGGCGGAAACCCACCAGGTTCTCTGTCGAAACCGTCTGCGGCAGACAGTGACCCTTGAAACCGACGGAAAGCTCATGACCGGTCACGACGTGGCCGTCGCCCTCCTGCTGGGGGCCGAGGAGTTTGGTTTTGCTACGGCACCCCTCATTGCCATGGGCTGCCGCATGATGCGGGTCTGCCACCTGGGCACCTGCCCCTTCGGCATCGCCACCCAGGATCCCAAACTGCGTAAAAAGTTCACCGGAAAGCCGGAATACGTGGAACGGTTCATGCTGTTCATTGCCGGGCAGCTGCGCCGGATCATGGCCCGGCTCGGCGCCCGGACCGTAAACGAGCTGGTCGGACGCAGCGACCTCCTGCGGGTCAGGGATGGGGTAGATCTCGATCTCTCCGACCTGATCGGCTTTTCCCGTAACATTCCCTTCCAGCCCGGTGCACAGCACGATTTTGCCCTGCAGGAACGCGCTGATGCACGGCTGATACAGGATCATGTTCATCTGACCACCACCGACCGCGCCTTCGGTACCCTGCTGAAAGGCGAACGGCACATTCAGGCCCAGGGGTGCGGCGGCCAGTCCTTTGGTGCATTCCTGCCCAGTGGCCAGACCATTACCCTCTACGGCGTCGCCAACGATTCCCTCGGAAAAGGTCTCTCCGGCGGAACACTGGCCATCTGTCCCCCGGTAGACGCCCTCTGGAATCCGGAGGATACCCTCATCGGGAACGTGGCGCTGTACGGTGCCACCTCCGGCTATGCCTTTATCGCCGGCAGAGCAGGCGAACGCTTCGCCGTTCGCAACAGCGGGGCATGGGCCGTGGTGGAAGGCGTGGGCGACCACGGCTGTGAATACATGACCGGCGGGCGGGTTGCCGTACTGGGTCCCGTGGGCGATAATTTCGGTGCCGGCATGTCCGGCGGCATCGCCTGGGTTCTGGACACGGACGGTCTTCTTCGGCAGATCAACAGCAGTCTGGTACGGATTCATGACCTCAGCCCCGCACAGGCCGCGGAGCTGCGGCATCTCCTTGAGATGCATGTGCATGCCACTGGCTCTCCGAAAGCCGCCGAAATTCTGGCCGGTTTTGATGCCTGGCTCCCCCGGTTCAAAGCCGTCCTTTCGGATGAATACCTGAACTCGATCTGACCTTTTCCGCATGATTTTGCCCCATCCGGCCATCATCAAAAGTGCCATACCGCACTCCTACGGTACGGCACTTTTTCGTTTCTGCATGCCAGCGGATTTTCCCCCTCTGACAGTTGATTTTCCCTGCCCCGGTGCGGATTCTGATTCCTGCCTGTCGTCTTTTCACCTGTCCCAGGCGTTTTGTTTCCTGCCCTGTCTGCCATCTGTTTCTGCTGTTATGGAAAAGACAGAGTCGAGGATCACGGGGCCATATTTTCTTTGACAATGGCATCCATCCAGTTTATACTTACCGCAACAACCATGCCCGGTCAGTCCTGCAGGCATTGCAGGATGAAGCGAAGGAGGAGAAAGCCATGCTAAGCAGAGATCCCTTTGAAAAGAAACTCAATGCAACCATTATCCCGCAGGACTTTGCACCTGAAGAGAAAATCCGGATTTACGGTGAACTGAAAGCTGAAGCAGACAAAGTTCTTCCGGAGAAGCTTTACCGGTTTCGCAGGTGTAACGAATACAGTATGAGTGCATTTGCGAACGACGAAGTCTGGGTGTCCAAATCAAGCCTCATGAACGACGGCTTTGATGCCCGGCCATATGTCGTTATGGAAGAAATCAAAGCGCGCATCGGACAGTTATGCCAGCCGATTGGAGAACAGGAATTTATTCACCATCTGTTCTTACACATTGGGAAAAATGCCGATCTTAAGAAGCTGCGAAAGCATCTGGAAGGATTGTCTCAGGATGAGCTTCAGGCGCGTCTGATGGAGATCTACGACTACGTTGTAAACGATATGATCCAGGCGAGTCTGCTTATCCCGGTTGTTGCGCAGCAGACGATAAAAATCGGATGTTTCACGGAAGAACTCGTTTCCCCGTATATGTGGGGACTTTACGCCGATAATGAGGCCGGATTCGCGCTCGAATACGACTTCAGGGACATGCCCGCTGTTGAACCTGAGTATTATGGCAAAAAAAGAGAGGCTTATCTCTGTCCTGTGCTCTATGGCCAGGACCGGTATAATGTACCGACTGAGTATGTCCTTTATCTTCTCGAAATCAGGCTGCTGTATCAGCTGATGGGACAGTCGGAAATCCCCAACTATTCAAATGAGATGCAGCAGACCCTTTCGGAAATTTTACCGTGCCCGGATGAGACCGTCCCCGAAAAAATCTCCCTCCATAAATCAGAACTCTGGAAGCAGGAGACTGAGTGGCGACTGTTTGTGACAGGCGATAATGATGACATTGATTTCCATACCAAAGATGCCGGTTGCTGTATAAAGAAGCCGACCGCCCTCTATCTCGGAAGACGAGTCAGCTCATTCAACGAAAGGATCCTCCGTACACTGGCAAATGAAAAAGGTATCCCGGTGTACAAGATGGGACTCGATGATCATTCGCCCTCGTACCAGTTGGTGGTTGAAAAATAAACAGACGAACGGGCCGGAGGCAAAGCATCCGGCCCGTTTGTATGCACCGCTTTCACCAGTCCATGGACAGTCGTTCGGTGACACAATAAAAAAAGAGCCCTGCATCAGCAAAGCTCTTTATGGAATCCGGCAGCGTCCTACTCTCCCGGGCCGTCTCCAGCCAAGTACCATCGGCGCTGAAAGGCTTAACTTCTGTGTTCGGTATGGGAACAGGTGGATCCCTTTCGCTATCGCCACCGGAATACTGTGAAGGGTCTGCGCAGCCCCTCTCCACTTGGTTTCCGGTCACGTCCCTTTATAACCGTGACCTCCCGTTCCCTGGGGAGCCTCCGCGCATCGCGCTCTCACTCTCTATCTCGCGCGTACCCTGAAAACCGCACATCCAAATCTCAAACATCTTTACCAGTCACTGGCCTTGGTCCTTGGATCAAGTCCTCGACCGATTAGTATCATCAAGCTCCAAACATTACTGCTCTTCCACCGATGACCTATCTACCTGATCGTCTCTCAGGGGTCTTACTTCTTTCGAATGGGACACTTATTCTTGAGGTGGGCTTCACGCTTAGATGCCTTCAGCGTTTATCCCATCCGCATTTCGCTTCCCTGCTGTGCCGTTGGCACGACAACAGTTGCACCAGTGATGCGTCCACTCCGGTCCTCTCGTACTAGGAGCAGCTCCTCTCATGGGTCCTACGCCCACGATGGATAGGGACCGACCTGTCTCACGACGATCTGCACCCAGCTCGCGTGCCGCTTTAATTGGCGAACAGCCAAACCCTTGGGACCTGCTTCAGCCCCAGGATGCGACGAGCCGACATC
>JAFUBF010000142.1 GCA_017460325.1 Clostridia bacterium
ATAACCCAAAATTTTTCGACGAATCTCCAAGTGGGTCCCGGAAGCCCAGAAAGGGCCCAAGAAGTCAGTAAATACTGGGCTTTTTTGTGTTTCAGGAGATTCGTCGATGACACATTCAAAATCGACGAATCTCCAAATCTCTCCGGGGGAGAAAAGTCGATTTTCCCCTCAATCTTGCTCCAGAGGATACAGAGAGATTCGTCGGAAACGAGTCAGTCCAAAATGGAGAAGATTCGTCGATTTCCTACCGACTTTTCCCACAGAGATTCGTCGATAAGTATAATATAAAACCGTAGTGTCATCAGCAAACCGGGGGTGCGGGGGCAGAGCCCCCGCGGAGGGGGTGTTGTAAACCCAGACGATAACCAGTATAATTCCTTCCGAAGATGGCTTACCATGTGAGCCAGGAAGAATAACGGTAAAATAAAAGGAGCAGATGCATCGCACACACACTGCTCCGGTGTTAATCCACCACCAACCACAAAAAGGGGGAACTAACAGGATGATTATAGCTCAGTGTGATACTTTAAACAAGCGGTTTATTGATATTTGTAAGTTGACAGATCCTAAGAAACAACAACAGCTACTGGACAACTTATGTGGAGACCTTACCATAGCATTCACTAAGTTTCTGGATAAGGCGGGAAAAAAGCTGTATCTGGGCAGTAAATATGGTGAGGGCAGTATCGGTTTCAACGGAATAAGATTTAAGAAGATTCTTGCCGGTGGGCATTTGCTTGTAATGAGACTCCCAAGGATTCGAAGCCGTGAATGCCACTTCTGTCAGCTGCTCATTCCTTCGTTTGCTGTTCCGTATCTGAGTACGCCGGTTACGGATATTGTTTCTATCTGTGTGGACGCAAAATTGTCGTATGAGCTTTTCTTTGACCCGCTGAAAAATACGAATCTGTACTCAATTTTACAAAGATTCAGCCGAATCCAAAATGTTCTGTTGGATAACGGGATCTTTCTTGGTAAAGAAATGAATCTCAGCACATTGTCAGAGAAGTTCATCCAGATAACACATTACCAGTTTTTCAGCCCATACTTCAATCCGGGCAGCTCTTTTGACAAAAGGAAAAGAGCGTTTACAGACATTTCCGTTACTTTACATGATTATGTCCATGGACAGAAGAATCTCCACAACCCCCTGTCAGACAGATAAAGCACCAAACCCCCCGCTTTTTCCCTCTCCGGGCCTGTACAATAGCTTTTGCAGGCAAAATTCCGATATGTATGCACGGTGAGGAGGTGTTTTTATGGGACGGCAAACAGTTTATTTCTGCAAAAACCGGATTGCGGAAAAACCTGTTTCCAATTCTTGTGTCCACAGAGAGGGTATCTGCATCTGCCTCTTCAGAGGCAGACGACTGACTATGCCCATTTGACGGTTCCGGGAACGAAATGTCGCTTACGACAGCACCGGTTCCCCGGAATCTGTTCTTTCCGTTGGTTTGAACCGCTTTCCGCTGAAACCGGGCTGCTCCAGCGCACTGACCAGTTACAGAAAGGATATTGAATGAACGAACTTGAAAAACTGAAACGCAGCAGTGAGAAGGCACTGGACCATATCAGCGACCAGGTAAACGAACTGCTCTACGCGTTAGAGGATCTTTCCGAACTTTACAATGGTCAGGACGATGAACTGACCGGTTTGAGGTTTGAACTGGACATGAAGAATGACGAGATTGAAAGCATGGAGAAGGAGCTGAGATTTCTCGGGAAATTCCTGTCTGAAAGCGGAGTTGACTTCCCGCTTGAAGGTCACCCCCTCGACTTTGGGGAATACCTTCCCCTCTCGGACGAACGCCGTTATTCCATTGAAACTGAGTAACAGGAGGGGCCCGGTGCTTTGCACCGGTTTGTCAGATCATGTCCCATATCAATCATACGATGCCGAAAGCCAAAGTAATATTAAGGAGGTTTTGCACATGTCCAGACATCTGTTAAGCCGAAAGGCACGTCGTCATGTCAGGAAGCTGTTGTATCACGGGTATTCTCTCGAAGTGATTCCCTCTTACATGAATCAGATTTTCCCGGATTTCACAGAATTCCGTTTTCTTCCCAAATCCATGAAGAAGGAACTGTATTTGCTGGAGGCCGAATGCTATCTGAAATGCCATCCAAACGCTACGCGGGATGAGCGGCGACTTATCCGCGCCTGGGTCAGGGCCGGTCACAATCCCTGGATCGTTATCCTGAAGGACGACTGTAACGGTTCTAACAAGAGCATGGATTTTCTTGAATTCGAACGGTTTCTGAAAGAGGAGGATCACGTTATTCTGCCTCTGTACGTAACGGAACGCGTACTTTATGACGATCTGCCTTTCTGATTCGGAACAGCACGATGTATCCCGGTATTTTCACTTTTACACAGGATACCGGGATACATTCCCCCTTAAAGAGATGACGTTCATTTTTTGAAAGGAGAACCGCAGGTATGGATGATTCAACTGACTTCTCAGGACGATATGTCTCACACAGTGAACAGATAGCCGGAAAGAACGGACAGGCTGTCCAGGTTACCTACATCATGATTGCAGACCGGAACGGATTGATCCGGAAAGTAACCCATCTGCAGGATTACCTTGCGTCGGGCCCAAACGGGGTCAGTCCGTTTACAAGTTCTGCCAAAACATACGCTGCTTTTTTTACCCCCATGCTGAACTACTGCATTTACGAGAGGCGGAAGGACTTTGGAATCTGTTCACCGCTTCAGATCACAAAGCCCATGATGGAACAGTATTTCACAGAATATGCCTCATCTCCTGCTGCCAATGGTTTGTTACGCATGCCGAATACGGTACAGAAATGCATTGCCGTAAACACCTTTTCCATGGCCCGGCTGGTCAGACATTACGGGAACGAAATGGCACTCAGCCCGGAGGATCTTCTTGTCACCAAACGGGTGTATATCCCGACAAAAGGGCATGTTGTCACTGAAGTTCCCAATTTCAATGTCACCGGAGGAAAACTTCGGCCGGGGCTGTTGCGTGACATCTCTACGGAAGCTTTTGAGATACTTCTTGGTCTCGCATTCCGGTATACACCGGATATTGCCTTTGGTCTCTGTGCTCAGGCATTTGCCGGTCTTCGCCCCGGCGAAGTATGCAATATGCACCAGGATTCCAGCATTTACGGCCCTTCTGTCATTTACACAGCAGACAGTCAGGGATCCAGGATTCCGGAGCTTGATCTGTCAATGGAATACGTCATGCGCAGCGACAATGTGTCTGTCGGCGGAATCAAGCGGGAACGCATTCAGAAAGTCTTCCCGGATTTCGTCCCCGCCTTTGAGAGGGCCTATGAATTCCACAAAGCCTATCTGGAGAAGCAGTCTTTCGAGCCTGAGTATGCGCCCATGTTTGTCACGGGGAACGGAATGGCGATGACCTATGACGATTACGAAAAGCGGTTTAATGAACTTGTGACGGACTATTTCGTTCCCGAACTGTCGCAGTGTCACCCTCCGCTTTCGGATTACGGTCTTCTGGTGAAAGAACGGGGACTTGCACCCCATATCGGCAGACATGTCTACACGCTCCAACTGGTTGAACGTGGGCTTACTCCCGAGATGATTAAGTTCTGGCGCGGTGACAGAAGTATTGAAAGCGCCATGACCTATTGGGCAGGCAAGGGTGAACTGCACAGGGCTGCAAAGAAGATTGCCTGCAACTTTCTGGACGCTGTTATGAAATTCGGAGGCAGTCAGTGAATACCGTTAACTTCCGTGACGCTGTTCTGAAGAGGGCTGCAGCGTTACAGTCACTTTACAATGGCAAACCTTCCAATTACCGAAAACTGCTGTATTTCATGGAGACAAACGACTGGTTTCAACTCGTACACACAGGTGTCTGGGATGAGATTACGGTGCCGGAACTCCCTGAAAGCTTCCCACATCTGGACCTCTGGCTGTCCACATACGGCCTTCCCTTAAACCGGAAACTCAAGCTGCTCGAAGACTATTTTGCTGATTCCTTTCCCGAAACCCATGAGCGTTTTGCCCGGTTTCTGACTTCGGATCATGCGCACGGCGATACCCGTGACAGCCTGATCTGTCTGGATTACCTTATGTCCGTTCTTGATACCGACGCGTCATCCTGGACGGATCCGACAATTTGTCAGATCCTTTCCGGAGCGGACACCTGTCTGCCCAAAAAGACATTCACCGTCCTTACCGACTTCTGCACTTTCATGTCCCGGGAAGGGCGGAAGTATATCCCCGTGCAGGAAATACATCCGCGTCCGACTACCGCCGTGTCCCTCAGAAACTACGTGAAAATGTGCTGGCTGACACTGAGTGAACGGCAGATTCAGAACGGTGACTACGTGAAAAAAGCCGCTTCGAATGCACGCTATGCCGAAATCTGGCTGCTTACCGCGCTTCACTTCGTCAGTGCAGTAAGATTGCCGGATCTTTGCGCACTGCCTGTTCCTACGCTTCAGGAGACAGGTGCAGTATTGAGAGACAGAATCCTGAACGGTACTTTTGACAACAAATCGGCAACGGAACTGGCAGACTCCTGGCTCTTCCGAATTAAAATGGAGAATCCTGTGCCGAAAAAGACCCGCCGCTATTCAGGTATACCGCCGATAACACTCAGCATCTCTACCGGATGTCTGGCAGTTTTCGGCAAAATCCTGGCGCTTGCCGCCTCCTTCTGCGAACAGGGTGGAACACTGATTTCAAAACCCTTCGTTTCCAGTACTCAGCTGAAGACGTTCTTTGGTCCTGAATTTGTCAGCGCCTGCGGAGATGAGTTCTTTATGCGCACCAGGCAGCTCAACAAAGCTTATCTTCAGGGAGTCTCTTCCGCGGCAGATACCTGTGGAAATTACCATATCAGCGGTTACATGACCGCCGCACTCCTGCGCAGTCACAAGGTTCCCTATGCCGAAATGCCTGAATCAACAGATGATTATCTTCGTGACGGCGCTTTTCTTGGTCTCACTCCGGAAGTGGTCGCGGCCGAAATGTTTGCGCGTGGCTGTTTCGGTTTTATTCCCACGCTTTTGCTGAGTGCCGTTTCGAATGACTGGAATCTGCTGGACGTCCATTCACAGACCACTGTCCTGAATGAAATTGGTCTGACACCGGTTCAGATTGAACATGTCGCAGGTGCCGTTCTCACGATGAAACAGCGTGTTTACGAAAATCTGACGGAGATCTTCCGGGATGGCTTTTCCCGGGAAAAGCTGCTGAGCATGCTGAAACGCATTTCAGATGGAATGGCACCGGGCAGAGACAACAGCTGCTGTTGTATACGTTCTGCTGCAGATCTGCCGTGTGCCGACCCACAGCGTACCTCATGCATGGGATGCGGTTGTGAACTCTGGACCCGGACCGGCATCCATATTCTGCTCAATGCGTATGAGTACAACACGAAACAGATTGCGGACTCCGGTCCGGTAGAGGTTATGCGGCTCAGAGCAATTAACGAATCCGTGATTATACCGTCACTGACAGGAATTCTGGAGAACCTCTCAACATTTTATGTCGCTGAAGAAGTTGCCGACGCCCTGTCGGATATGATTAAAAGGAGGATTACAAATGCAAAGCGCCTGTGCGTATAACGGCTTTGAAAGCGTAACCGAATACAATTCTCTTGACGTTGATGCACTGGTTGAAGCCGGACGGATTTTCAGCCAATACAAAAAGAAGGGTGTTCTGGTCAACTGTGAGATGTCGGACTGCAAATGGCAGGCCACTGATGAAAGAAACAATATCACGCTGGACTTTACCATGAACAGACAGTTGTATATGCAGTATGCCGTTTCGTGGGCCGGATGCCCGTACGAGGATTTCGTAAATTCCGTCAAGATCTTCATCCTGCTGAATATGGGGCGATTCGTTCTGCGCACACTCGTCCAATATGTTCACGTGCTGTCAGGACTCATTGAACAGCCTCTGAAGACGCTCCAGATTGCTCAGGAGTATTATCCCATGGTGACGAATTTTGTTTCGTTCCTGCCCGGAAAAACACCCGAAAAAGAGGAATTCACCGAAAGTCTGGACAGTCCCCGTTCCCGGATTGCGGTTCAGAGCCGCAAACTGGCTCCATTCTCAGCCTATGTTCATTTTGAGGAATCCCTGTCTGCTTTCTGGAAAACGGCAGATGCAGATGAAAAAATCCGGTTCTTTCCTGTCAGGCTGTGGTGGATTCTGACGACAATCCTTCCTCTGCGGGTCACGGAATTTCTCCTGACACCCAGGAACTGCCTTTCTGTTATTGACGACAGAGTGTTTCTGACAGTCCGCAGGACCCGTCTTAAGAAGGGTTCCCGAAAGGTTGGTTATACGATTGAAGAGGATTATGAGCGCTTCTCTTATCCGATTTCTGACAGCCTTGCGTCTGAAATTCGCTGGTATCTTGAGCAGACAGTCGCGAGGCGCCAGCCTGCAATTGACACACTGTTTGTCCCGGAGGGCAACAGTCGGTATGTGTCATATCCATATCTTGCTTTCCTGCTCAGGGAGTTGCTGGACAAATGGGAGATTACCGAACACATCTGTCTGGGGGATACGCGGCACCTCGCTCTGATGTCGCTGATCCTTTCCGGTGACACACCTTCCATCTGTAAAGCACTGGCCGACCATGCCAGCATTATGACGAGCATGGGCTATTACGCCAATATGGAAACGCTTTCGGACTGTCAGGTCATTCGCTTCCTTTACGGGAATACCGCTGCTTCTCTCACACCGCAGGGAAAGGCTCTGACACCTGTTCCTGCCGGAACCATGTTCCGGTTGGAAGACGGCTATTGTGACTACCAGTCTGTGGAAGCACTGGATCCGCTTGAATGCTGCAAAAGCTGGAGTCTCGAAAGAGGCCCCGGTGACTGCAAAGTATGCTGTCATTTTCACCCTGATAACGAGCATGTGTTAATTGATCTGAAAGCACGCCTGCGCGAGGATATGAAGGAAGAGTTTGCCTTCCTGATGGATTCCATGGAATTACTGAGAAAAGGCATTGGGAAAAAAGAGGTGATTGAGCAGACCGTTAATCGTCTGCGCAGTTCTATCCTGAATTTTCTCATTCTGGAAGGAATGAACTCCGATGAAAACCAAACCGCGTAATTTCACTTTTGAACAACTCAAGCCGTTCATTGAGGAGTACTGGGCCAAAGAAGCGCTGGGAAATCCGGCAAAACTCGGTTACACCGCACTGGCAGAATATACCCGCACTGCCATGAATGCGGATGTGCATGACCGAGATTTTTCCAGAAATCCGGAGGTCAGGGATTACATCTCCAGGCTCAAAAGCGGAGCAGTCACCCTTCCAGGCATGCCGCCACTCAGAACCTACAAATGTATGAGCATGCAAACGATATCCAAAGTTGCGCGTGATTACAGTGAATCTGTTAAACTCATACAGGAACTGGATACCAGATGTCGGAATAACGCTGAGGAAATAAGCCGTCTGCAAAGAGCTGTCATTGAAAAAGACCGTACCATTGACGGGCTCACACAGGAAATCACTCTGCTGAAGTCGAAACCGGAAGCTGGCGCTGACATCCCGCCGTACAAAGCACTGGTCAGTTCATACAGAACATTTTTCCGCGATTATGTGCACCAGGATATTGCTCATTTCCTGTACGGGTCATCCTGCAACAGCGATGAAGAATATACGGGCAAAGTGCTCACAAAAGAAGCCATGAAGGCACTGATTGAAGGGCCGAAGCCGGAGCCCGTACCCGGCACTGCAATATCTGAACAAAAGCAGGCAGATACTGGAAACAACATCCGAAACCTCGCTGATTACGTCCGTAACAATGCGTAATTCAGCAGGTATTCGCCATTGTAGGAACAGAAAGGATCTTTGAAAATGAAAACTGATACTGAAGAATCACATAACCTGGCAGCCCGCTGTCCGCATCTGGTTGAAGAATGGGATTATGAACGGAATGCACCTTTTAAACCGGAAAACTTCAGGTTTGCATCCCGCGAGCAGGTTTGGTGGGTCTGCCGTAAAGACCAGAATCACCGATGGATGGCCATGATTAAAAACCGTTCCTATGGGCAGAAATGTCCCTGGTGCTTTGGGAACAAGCCTTATCATGGCAGATTTATCTGGATTCCCTACAACTGAGAATCATGCTGGCGGCTGTAACGAATGGTTGTGCAGTACTTGCTTCGCTTCACAACGCGGAACAGTGCTGAACAAATTGCACAATATTGTTTGTAAATTATTATATAATTTTGGTAGATTCGTCGATTCAAATCGACGAATCTATTTTCCGGTTATCTCGTAGAGTACCCGATTTTCGACGAATCTCTGACTTTGGGTTATCTCGTAGCTCCTTTGATTTTCGACGAATCTCTGACTTTGGGTTATCTCGTGCTCAATCCCAAATCGACATTTCCCGGTTGTTTTGAACAATTCCGGTTATCTCGAGAATATTCG
>JAFUBF010000143.1 GCA_017460325.1 Clostridia bacterium
ATCACCTCCGCGAAGAAGGGATGCGTAATGCCGCTTGAGGTCTGTTCATCAAACAGAAAGCCGAGGTTATAGGAACGGTTGGTCTTGAGCGCACGGGCAGTGGCACTGGGGTAGTAACCAAGGGACTGCGCCGTATCCATCACGAGACTCTTTGTCTCCGGACTGATATCGCCGTAGTTGTTGAAAACCTTACTGACAGTGGAAACGGAGAGACCGGTTTTTGCTGCAACATCCTTAATCGTGATTCCCACAGGGATACCCCCTTCTGAGTGCCGGATGCCGTTCTGCCGGTATCCGGGAGCTTGTATATAATAGGTAGGGAATTTTACGGATGAGTCTGCGGTTGCGAGGGATGAACCTGTCCGGGGAACGGCTTCATCTGTTGGGATGGAGATGGCCTGCGCGGCGCAGGACAGTTCTCGGGGATTTTTGCGAAATCGTTTCCGTAAAGAGGTAAAAAAATGGAAAAACACCGGAAAATGAATTGACAGAGAAAAAGTCGAATGATAGAATACGTACATCTTACACGAAAACGATTTAGATTGTCAAGAGGGAAAGGGGACGAAAACGTGAATTACGGATACTTTGATGATCAGGCGAAGGCGTTTGTCATTACCAGACCGGATACACCGTATCCATGGATCAACTATCTGGGGAGCAATGATTTCTTTTCACTGATCAGCAATACTTCGGGCGGTTATTCTTTCTATCGCGATGCGCTGATGCTCCGGCTGACGCGGTATCGGTATAACAATGTTCCGACGGATGCCGGCGGCAGGTATTTTTACATCAAGGACGGGGATACGGTCTGGAACCCGGGCTGGCAGCCGGTCAAAACGCCGCTGGATGCCTACCGCTGTGAGCACGGTCTAGGGTATACCCGCATCACGGGGACGAAGAACGGCCTGACGGCGGAGCAGACGGTCATGGTTCCCCTGGATGCACGGGCAGAGGTGACGAAACTGACACTGCGCAACGACAGCAGCGAGACCAAAGAGGTCAGGCTCTGGTCCTTCGTGGAGTTCTGCCTGTGGAACGCCTGGGATGACTGCACCAACTTCCAGCGCAACTATGCTCTGGCGGAAATGGAGTTTGAACGGGACGGGGCGGTTATTTATCACAAGACCGAGTACCGGGAGCGGCGCAATCACTATGCGGTGTTCGCGGTCAACCGCCCGGTGGACGGCTTTGACACGGACAGGGAAACGTTCATGGGCCTTTACAACGGCTTTGATCATCCCGAGGCAGTCGAGGCAGGGGAGGCCCGCAACAGTGAGGCACATGGCTGGGCACCCATCGGAAGCCATTTCTTCCGGCTGACCCTCAGGCCGGGGGAAAGCGAAACGTTTGTGTTCATGCTGGCCTACTGCGAGAGTCCCACAGATGCCAAATTTGTGGCCCCCGGGGTCATCAACAAGACGGATGCGCACGAAACGCTGGCCAGATACGCCACCGCTAAACAGTTTGATGCGGGACTTGCGGCGCTTCGCGCCCACTGGGAACAGTTGCTCAGCACCTTTACCATCCGGTCCGGGGATGAGCGGCTCAACCGGCAGGTCAACATCTGGAATCAGTATCAGTGCATGATCACGTTCAACATGAGCCGTTCGGCCTCCTATTTTGAGAGCGGAATCGGCCGCGGTATGGGATTCAGGGACTGTTCCCAGGATCTCCTCGGCTTCATTCATCTGATTCCGGACCGGGCACGGCAGCGCATCCTGGACGTGGCTGCAACGCAGTTCCCGGACGGCAGTGCCTACCATCAGTACCAGCCTCTGACCAAGCGCGGCAACATGGGCGTCGGCAGCGGATTCAACGATGATCCGCTCTGGCTCATCTGTTCGGTCAGTGCGTATATTAAGGAAACGGGCGATTTCAGCATTCTGGATGAGAAAGTGGACTTTGACAACGATCCCGCGCTGGCACAGCCGCTGCTTGAGCACCTGCGCCGTTCGTTCCACTATACGGCGGAGCACAGGGGACCGCACGGTCTGCCCCTCATCGGCCGTGCGGACTGGAATGACTGCCTGAATCTCAACTGTTTCTCTGAGACGCCTGGTGAGAGCTTCCAGACGGTCACCAACAATGATACGGGCATTGCCGAGAGCGTCTTCATTGCAGGCATGTATGTCTACGTGGCAGATGACTACGCCGCCATCTGTGAGCATCAGGGGGATGCGGCCGAGGCAGCCTTTGTCCGTGCGGAAAAGCAGCGGATGACAGAGTGCATTGAGCAGTTCGGATGGGACGGCGAATGGTTCCTGCGGGCCTATGATGCCAATGGGGACAAGGTGGGCTCAAACGAAAATGAGGAAGGGAAGATCTTCATTGAGCCTCAGGGAATGTGCACCATGGCCGGCGTCGGACGCGATAACGGAAAGGCGGAGCTGGCCCTTCAGTCCACCTGCCGTTACCTGCTCTTTGAGCATGGGATCATGATTAACTGGCCGAGCTATACGAAGTACTATCTGAATCTGGGTGAGGTCTCCTCCTATGTACCGGGATACAAGGAGAACGGGTCCGTGTTCTGCCATAACAATCCCTGGGTCATTATCGGGGAAACCGTACTGGGACACGGCGATACGGCCTTTGATCTCTACAAACGGATTGCACCGGCGTACATCGAGGATCAGAAGCTGCACCGGACGGAACCCTATGTGTACAGTCAGACCGTGAACGGACGGGACAGCTTCCGTCCGGGCGAGGCCAGAAACAGCTGGCTGACCGGTACGGCGGCCTGGAATTTCTACGCGGTCAGCCAGAGCATTCTGGGCATCCGGCCGCAGTTCGAGGGACTCATGATTGATCCCTGTCTGCCGGCGGAACTGGATCATGTCGGGGTGACCCGTCTGTTCCGGGGGAAACGGTACGAAATTGAGATCGAAAACCGGGCCGGCGGCGAGAAGGGAACAGTTACGGTGACCGTCAATGACCGGAAAATTGACGGGCAGGTGATCACGGCGGCAGATGCGGATACCGATGTGGTCCGTGTCCGGGCCGTCATAGAGTAAGAAACCGGAAACGGTCCGAAAAAAGTTACAGCACAAAAAAAGGTCATGCCGGGCATGACCTTTTTTTGTGTGCTGTAAAGACCGGTCTTATTCAAGGATAAACATCTGCTGCAGTTTGGGCTGTGCACCGGTCTGCGGATCCATCTGCAGATCCAGGACATCTTTCATGTATTCGTTCCAGCGGTCCACGATGGGGCTTTCCGCCTGAACGCGTTCCGCATAGGCGATGCCCTTGTCACACTCATAGTAACCAAACACGTCTGTGCCATCACTCCAGATGGTGTAGTTGGAAATGCCGGCATCCTTGAGAAGCTGACGCATTTCCGGCCAGATCTCATCATGCCGGCGCTTGTACTCTGCCTGCATGCCGGGGAGAATGCGTCCTTTCCATGCAAATCGTTCCATCAATGATCCTCCTGTATTGTTACTTTGGTCTTTGGCACCGCATGACTGAGAGGAGATACGGTGCGGAGCACCGGGCTTCCTCCTTAGCCCATCCCTGTGCCGGAGAGAACGGCCGGAATTTATCATACAACGGTCCCCGGGCTTTGGCAAGCCCAAACCTGAGCGGCCACTGGCAATGACGGA
>JAFUBF010000003.1 GCA_017460325.1 Clostridia bacterium
CCGCAGTTTATTTGAGCCAGCATCTGGAGCAACAACCATGCCATTCTTGTTTCCGTTCAAGCTTCAGATGCGTGCTAAATAAAGCATTACGGCGACGGAAGAGGAGAACCTTAAAGCAGGTACGTGAGCCAGTTCTCCCTGGTGTGTTGGTTCAAATAATCTGCGTGAAAAACGCCATATTGGCTCAAATAAAGTTCGGGATTACAGTCCTCCGGGAAAGATAGCCAGAATTCTCAGCGCTTTCGTAATAGGAACTCTGCTTGGATCGGGTGGCGTGGAGAAGGGTTCCTCAGATGCTTTCTCCTACCCCAGGAGCAGGCGAAATCCTTGGGAAAATTGTCGTTAATGTGTACAAAGACGCGGTCTATCGGGTATAATGTCAGGGTTGTTAGTGATGGCAGGAATCAGATATTCCCGGTTACAGGAGTTCCTGATCTCCGGCTGCTTAGAGCGGATCGGAGGATCACGGGGGACAATGGGCAACCGGACTGCCGGGAAAGTCGTTTCAGACCGGCACCGTGCGCCTGATGCTCCTGATGAGCCGGCCGGAAACGGCAGGATACTTGACTTTCCTGTGTGGGAAACGTAAAATTTCAAGACAATGGGCGCTTTTTGTCTGCCGGATCAGCGGAATCTTTGCAGAGACAGAGGCGTGTACAGATTCGAAAGCAGACCGGCCGGAATACGGGAGAGGAAATGCAGTGCTCCGGGCGGTATGACAGAGGATCTGGTGACTGAATGCGGAAACAGAAGCGCTGCCGGAGGGATAGATCTTAAGGATGGGAAGCAGGATTTCCACAGAATTTCGCGAAATCAATTTGCAGGACAGAGCCTGGATGGAGCGCTGCCGGGACCCGGAGAGGAACCCGTTTACGGCGCTGTCCTTTCCCTCGCTGTTTACCTGGCGGATAGCATATGGTCTGGAGGTGGCAGGCAATGAGGAAGCGTTTGTGGTCCGAAGCCGGCAGGATCAGGCCTGTTTCTGTCCCTGCGGGACAGAGGCGGGATGCCGGGAACTGATGGAGGCCCTGACGGAAAACGAAAAACATATGCGGGTTGTCTATCTGACGGAGGAACAGGCAGATGCCTGGGCGAAGCAGGGCTTTACCGTGCGTCTCCGGGAGGATCTCAGTGAGTATCTGGCCTCGGCCGATGCGGTGGCACTGCGTGCCGGACATATGAGTAAGAGTTTCAAGGAGAAGTGCCGGCATTTTAAAAGGGATATCCGCTATGAAGTAAGTCCGGTTTATAACGGAAACATTGACAAGGTGATTGCACTGGCGGAAAGACTCCGGAACGATGAGAAGGAGGAAAAAATGGGGGACATTGAGGTTGTGATGTCCGAGATCGAATCGTTCCGGAAACTGGACCTGCGGGGCCTGCTGCTTGAAACGGATGACGGGCGGGTCGGGTTTATTTTCGGCTATGAGAACCGTCCCGGGATGTTCACGATGAGTATGGCAAAGCATGACCGGGGACTTCCCGCTGAGACGACCGCCGTGTTGATTCATGAACTGACGAAACAGATTGTGCCGCAGTATTCGCTGATCAATCTTGAGGAAGATCTGGGGCTTCCCGGGCTGCGCCGTGCGAAGATGCTGTTCAGTCCCGTGGGAAAACTGGAGGTATACGAGGCTGCCCGATGAAAAAAGGAGAACGAACCATTCCCCGGAGAATGTTTTACCGGGTTCTGTTTCCCAGCGTGATATCGGCGCTGACCCTTTCCATGGCGGACATCGCGGATGCGCTGGTTGTGGGAAACCGGGTAGGCGGAATGGGACTGATGGTCATCGGGATTGTCACTCCCTTTTACATGCTGTTTAATCTGATCGGGTATGGCTTTTCCACCGGCGGCAGTGTCGTTTTCGGACGCCTGAGCGCGGATGGACTTGTGGAGGAGGCGCGGGCACATTTCAGGACGCTGCTGCTGTGGCTTATGGCACTCTCCGCCCTGATTGCGATTCTGGGGAATCTCCTGATTCGTCCGATTTTTGCTCTCCTGGGGGTCAGCGGCACCAATCCGCAGCTCCTTGCCATGTGCCTGACCTATGCCCGGCCGCTGCTTGCCTCAACACCGGTTTTCATGCTGAATTTCCTTCTGTATGATTTTGTCCGGTATGACAACGATCCGAAGCTGGCTTCCCTGGGATTTTCCGTCGGATCCGTGTGTGATCTTCTCCTGAATATCGTGCTGGTTCTGTACCTGAACATGGGCGTCCTTGGGGCCATTCTTTCGACCATATCCGCTCAGGCCCTGAGTGTCCTTATTCTGATGCGGCACTTTTTTACGGAGAAAGGCATGCTCACGTTCCGGGGCATTCTCTCTGCCGGTGACAGGGCCGGAACGGCTGTCCGCAACGCCACCCGTTCACTGGCCATCGGGCTGTCCACTTCCGTGCGTTATCTGTTTCAGTTCATCTTCCTGTCTCTGGGAAACCGGCTCCTCCTTGATGCCGGCCTCCGGGGTGTGATCGACGGGGAGCGGTATGTGGCGGTATTCGATGTGGTCATGAATGTTTCCTATATCACGACGGCCCCGTATCAGGCGGCAGCGGATGCCATGCAGCCCATGGTCGCCATCTTTTCCGAGGAGAGAAACAGGTTCTGCCAGCGATATGTAAGACGTCTGGCGCTTGCCTGGGGACTGGTGGCAGGGACGGTTCTGACCGTCATCATCTCTTTTCTGGCAGGGCCGGTTTCCGCCCTGTTCGGAATTCCGGAGGCGCTTGACATCTCGGTGCCGGCGATTCAGATTTTCTGTTTCAGTATGCCGGCCGCCGGGTATCTGATGATTCAGATCGCCTATGACCAGTCCGGCGGAAACAGCGTGCTTGCCGGCGGGGCAACGATGTTGCGCACGGCGGTCATTCTGCTGCCGGTGACGCTGGTGATCGGACGGTTTTATCCTGCCGCATTCTGGTGGGTGTTTCCGATTACGGAAACCCTCACTTTCCTGGTGACCATGGTGCTGCAGATACTGCTGAGGGAACAACGGGTGGAGGACCGCTTTCGGGTATTCACGGAGGCACTGGACAATGAAAACCGGGATCTCGCCCGGGTTATGGAAAACCTGACCGAATTCTGCCAGAGAAACGAAATGGACCCGCGGCGTTCAATGCAGCTGCAGCTGGCGGTGGAGGAACTTTGCCTGGTCACGTTTGAGAAGGCTTTTACCGGAAAAAAGGGCGAATACATTCAGCTGACGGTCGTCCTCAAAGGAGAGGAATGTATCGTGCACATCCGCAACAGCGCTCCTGTGTTCAATCCGCTTGAGATGCGGATGGAAAGGGTCCGGCAGGATACAGGGGAGGATGTCCTGGATTCCATAGGGGTCATGATGGTCAGGAAGCAGGTAAAAGACCTGCAGTACAGGCATTATGAGGGCTGTAATGTGCTGACGGTTATTCTGTAGAGGAGCCGGTCAGCTCCGGATTTCGAACCGGCAGTGCCGGAGGATAGAACAGGTCGGAAGGGGCGGAGAGATGGAACGGAAAGGCAAATGGATTTCTCTGAACAGAAAAGTCAGCATAGTGATTATGGTCGTTGTGCTGATCCTTGCCTGCGGGCTGGCGGGAATCGCCTATTACGTCAACGGGACAAGAACGGATCGGTACTATAAGGACAGCACGGCGAAAATGGCAGCGACCGTTGCCTATTTTGTGGACGGGGATTACGTCCTCAGGCTGAGGCAGGCCCTTGAGAGCGAGGCGTTTGCAGAGGTTCGCCGGCAGGCGGTGGAAGCGGATGATAAGGAGCAGATCATTGCCTGGCTCAGAGAACAGGGACTGTACGAACAGTTTGACAGGATGAATGAAATGCTTCGCGGCTGCAGAGACAGACTGGGCGCGGAAAGTGTATATCTGCAGTCGCTTTCGGGGAATCTCAGCATCAATCTGGTGGACCCCTCCGAGGACATGCTCTATGTGGGCAGTCTGGAGATTTCAGTGGAGGAGTTCAGTCAGTACGATTCCAATGAAAGAATTGAACCGACGGTATCGACCACCGAGTTTGGCTGGCTCTGTTCGGCCTATGAGCCGGTGGTGGACAGTAACGGACAGTCGGTGGCCATCGCCGGCGTGGACATCTCCATGGACAAGGTCATGAAGGAGCGGCGGCAGTTTCTGCTGATCATGATGCTCTATGCCGCTGTCCTGATGGCGGTGCTGTACATCCTCGGTCTCAGGCTGATGCGGAAAATTGCCACCAATCCGCTTGAAATGCTCTCAAAGGCGGTGGTCGGATTTGCAGATGCCAAAAAGGGATATACCGAAGCGGATATCATTTCCCTGCCGATTCACTCAAACGATGAAATCGAGGACCTGTATCACGAGATCCGCAACATGCAGGGCCGAATGGTGGAATATCTGGACAATCTGACCCGCGTAACGGCGGAAAAGGAACGCATCGGCGCGGAACTGAACGTGGCGACACAGATCCAGGCGGATATGCTGCCCCGAATTTTCCCGCCGTTCCCGGAGCGGACGGAGTTCGAGATTTTCGCGTCCATGGATCCTGCCAAGGAAGTGGGAGGCGACTTCTACGACTTCTTCCTGGTGGATGAGAACCATCTGGCGCTGGTCATTGCGGATGTATCCGGCAAGGGGGTTCCGGCAGCCCTGTTCATGGTGATTGCCAAGACCCTGATCAAGAACAGCACGCAGATGGGCAAGAGCCCCGCAAAGGTACTGACGGATGTCAATGAACAGCTGTGTGAGGGCAACGAGGCGAACCTGTTTGTCACCGTGTGGTTGGCCGTGATTGACATCAGGACAGGAAGGGGTGTGGCGGTCAATGCGGGTCACGAACATCCCGTCCTGCGGCGCAAAGACGGCAAATACGAACTGGTCGTGTACCGGCATTCGATGGCAGTGGCCACAATGGAGGGCCTGCGGTTCAAGGAACATCCGTTTGAACTGTATCCGGGGGATTCCCTGTTTGTGTACACGGACGGGGTGCCGGAGGCGACCAATGAGAACAATGAAATGTACGGAACGGATCGGATGCTCGAAGTGCTCAACCGGAATCCGGATGCGGGCATGGAGGAACAGCTGATCAATATCCAGAAGGAGATGAATGTCTTCGTCGGGTCAGCACCTCAGTTTGATGATGTAACCATGCTTGGATTCAAGTATTACGGAAGCGGGGCGAAAAATATGTTTGAGATTACCATTGATGCAAAAGTGGAAGCGCTGCCGGATGTTCTGGCCTTTATTGATTCTCACCTGGAGAAAATGGATGTCGGCATGAAAGTGCAGATGCAGATCGATATTGCGGTTGAGGAAATCTTCGTGAATATCGCCAGTTATGCCTATCCGGAGGGAAACGGGAAGGCAACAATTTCCATTTCCGAAAAGACCGGTCCGCGTGCGGTGTCCATTTCCTTCAAGGACAGCGGAATGCCGTATGACCCGCTGGCCAAGGAGGATCCGGATGTCACCCTGTCGGCTGAGGAGCGGCAGATTGGCGGCCTTGGAATCTTCATGGTCAAGAAGTCCATGGATGATGTCCTGTACGAGTACAGGAACGGCTGCAACAATCTCACCCTGATCAAGAATCTTTGATGTGCACAGGCATGTGCGGAACTGGAGCAAACGATATGAAACAGGTGGCGATTCTGGAATCCCTGGGGATTCCCGGTGCGGAACTGGAGCGGTACATGGCCGCGTTTGCGGGACAGGTCCGGTTTGAGTGCTTTGAGCGGACGACGGACCCGGAGAAGCTGGTGGAGGAGTGCAGGGACAAGGATGCTGTGATTCTGGCCAATATGCCGCTCCCGTCGGAGGTTATCCGGCAGTGTGACCGGCTCAGCTTTATCGATGTTGCCTTTACGGGTGTGGATCATGTGGCGCTTGATGCGGCCTTTGAGAAAAAAATTCAGGTCAGCAATGCCTCCGGCTATTCAAACGAGGCGGTCTCGGAACTGGTGATCGGCATGGCTCTGTCCATGCTGAGACACATTCCCGAGGTGCAGGAACGGGCCCGCACCGGCGGGACGAGAGAGGGCCTCATGGGCACGGAACTCCGGGGGAAAACGGTGGGAATCATCGGGTACGGCCGGATCGGACGTCGGAGCGGGGAACTGTTCCATGCCTTTGGCTGCCCGCTTCTTGCCCAGTGCAGACAGGAGCATCCGGATCTGCCGGACTATGTCCGTCAGGTGAGCCAGGATGAACTGCTGCGTACATCGGACATCGTGGTACTGCACTGCTCCCTCAATGAGAGCACCCGGGGGATGATCGACTACGCGAAACTTTGCATGATGAAAAAATCGGCCATCCTCATCAACGTGGCCAGAGGTCCGGTCACCAATGAGGATGACCTGGCCCGGGCACTCAACGAGGGCGTTATTGCCGGCGCGGCCGTGGATGTCTTCACCCAGGAACCGCCGCTTTCGCCCGAGACGCAGATGCTCGGGGCCCGGAATACCCTGCTGACGCCGCATGTGGGCTTTGCCACGACGGAGGCCATGTCCCTGAGGGCGGAAATCGTCTTCGATAACCTGCGGGCGTGGCTTAACGGAACACAGGAAAATAAGGTGCTGTAAATCCTGAACAGAGCAGCCTGAGGATGGAATCAGACTGCTCTGTTCGTGGTTCACAGGCACTGGGCCGGACGCTTGCGTCCGTTTGCCAGATTTCGGGCAGTAGGGAAGCAGCGGTGCCGAACGACCAGACGACTCACACCGCAGGGCCGGACGCGTTCTAAATCTCGGTCAGCCGGAAAGCCGCGGTGCCGAACGACCGGACGGCACACCTTGGGCCGGACGCCTGCGTCCATTTGCCGGATTTCGGGCAGTCGGAAAGCCGCGGTGCCCAATGACCCGACGGCACCTGGGGTCGGATTTTTACGTTCAAAGAACAGACAGGAGGAGATGGGGAACATGGAACCGGAAACGAAGGACCTTCACCGGTATCTTTCGCGGCTGGATGTCTTTTCAATGGCCTTTGGCTGCACCGTCGGCTGGGGCGCTTTTGTCATGCCCGGGACCACGTTTCTGCCCCTGGCGGGGCCGACAGGCACCGTTCTGGCAATGGGAATCGGCATGCTGGTCATGCTCCTGATCGCCTCAAACCTCTCCTACCTGATGTCAAGAAACCCCTGGACCGGCGGCCTCTACGCCTATACCAAGGAAGCCTTCGGCCGGGATCATGCGTTTCTGTGTGCCTGGTTTCTCTGTCTCTCCTATCTGACCATTGTTTTTCTCAACAGTACGGCGCTTTTCCTGGTTCTCAGGACCCTCTTCGGGGAAAGCGTGCAGACCGGCATTCAGTATACGGTTGCCGGAAACAGAATTGATCTTGGCGAGGTACTGGTCTCGGCAGTGGCCACCGTGGGTGTCGGGGTGCTGTTTATGGTGGCCAGGCGGACCCTGCAGCGTCTTCTCACCGCGCTGTCGGTGATTCTGGCGTCGGGGGCGATGCTGGTAACTCTTTTCTGTGTTCCCCATGTCGAGCCCGCGACAATACTGGGTTCGTTTGGAACCGGAGAGGCCGGACCGGCGTTTTCGGTATTCAGCCTGGTGATTCTTGCGCCGTGGGCGTTTGTCGGATTTGAAATGGTTACCTTTGACACGGTGCATTTCCGGTTTCCGCTTTCAAAGGCCCGGACCATGGTGGCCTTCTCCATCATTATGGCGGCACTGGTCTACATTGGGATGACCCTGGTCAGTGTCTCGGCAATTCCGGAATCCTCGGGGAACTGGCAAAGCTATATCGCCTCACTGGACAGCCGAAGCGGCATTGAGGCGGTACCGACTTTCCATGCCGCCTGGACCTGGATGGGCGGATTCGGGCTGGTTCTGGTGGCCCTGGCCGCGCTGGCGGCCATCCTGACCGGCATTATCGGGGCGTACCGTGCCATGGTCCGTGTCCTGTCCGCCATGGCGGAGGACCGGATTCTGTCGTCGATCTTTTCCAGGACAACCCCCAGTATCCTGTTCATCATGGGGCTGTCCATTCTCATTTCCCTCCTGGGGCGCAATACCCTCATCTGGTTTGTGGACCTGACGGCATTCGGGGCGGTGGTCGCCTATGGGTATTCCTCGGCGGCGACCTTTAAAATCGCCAGGACGGAAAACGATCGCGGCAGGATGGTGGCCGGGGCACTGGGAACGGTCATTGCCACCTGTTTTGCGGTGGTTCAGCTGGTGCCGGGTCTTGCGGCTCTGGATGCCATGGGTTCGGAGGCGTTCCTGCTGCTGGCCCTGTGGTGTCTGCTGGGTTTCGTCTTTTACTGGCGGACGGTTATACGGAGCACCCTGACGGAGTACAGCGGCATGTCCATGTCGGGGGTCGTGCTCTTTGCGCTGCTGGTCTATGCGGCCCTGATGTGGCTGGGGAAACGACTGTTTGGGCTTTCCTCAGATTCCGCGATGCACGGAACCCTGATCTACGGGGGAATTGTCCTGCTGGGGCTCATCTTTGCGGGCATGGGAATCATGCTCTATATCCAGCGCCTGGTGCGCAGCCGGCATGAGGATGCCGAGCGGGAGAAGATTCGTGCGGTGGAGGGGAGCCTGGCCAAGTCCCGGTTTCTTTTCAACATGTCCCACGACATCCGGACCCCGATGAACGCCATTATCGGGTACACGGGTCTGGCGATGACGGAGCAGGATCCGGATACGGTACGGCAGTATCTGGGGAAAATCGACATTTCCGGCCGGCACCTGCTGGATCTCATCAATGACATTCTCGAGATGAGCCGCATTGAAAGCGGAAAAATGGAAATGGAATATACCCCCACGGACCTGGTCCGGATATTTGATGAGGCCCGGGATCTGTTCAGCGGACAGATGCGGGCAAAGTCGCTGGACTTTTCCGTGCATACCGGTCAGATTCAGCACCGCTATGTGTGGTGTGACCGGAAAAACCTGAACCGCGTGCTGCTGAACATGATCAGCAACGCATTCAAGTTCACCCCCGCCGGGGGATCGGTTTCCGTTTCCGTCTGGGAGGCCGGTACCTCGGATGAGGAATACGGACAGTATGAGATTCGCGTGCGGGATACCGGCATCGGAATGTCCAGAGAGTTTGCGGACCGGATGTTTACGCCCTTTGAGCGGGAGAGGACCTCGACCGACAGCGGCGTGGAGGGGACGGGACTCGGACTGTCCATTACCAGGAGCATTGTGGACCTGATGGGCGGCACCATTGAGGTGATCACGGCCCCGGGGAGCGGAACGGAGATGGTGATCCGGCTCAAGATGCGGCTGGCCACGGAGGAGCAGATTGAGCAGGAAAAAGAAGTCCTGCCGGCTGCGGCGCCGGTTGACTATACGAAAAAGCGGGTCCTCCTGGTGGAGGACAACGCCGTGAATATGGAAATCGCGGAGATGATTCTGGGACAGCAGGGATTCATGCTGGAGACGGCGGAGAACGGGCAACTGGCACTGGATAAGGTGGTCCGGTCGCCGGCGGGCACCTATGATGTGATCCTGATGGACATTCAGATGCCGGTCATGGACGGGTACACCGCGACGAGGAAAATCCGGGCGCTTGAGGATCCCGAAAAGGCCCGGATTCCGATTCTGGCCATGACCGCCAATGCGTTTAAGGAAGATGAACAGGCAGCCATGGAGGCGGGCATGCAGGCGCACATTGCAAAGCCCATCGATGTGGGACAGCTGCTGGATGCCCTGAACAGAGTACTGCAGGAAGAGGATACGGAGGGAAAGCATGTCGGAATTGCATCCTGTGCAGACGAACAGTCGCCGGCGAAAGATACTGGTTGTTGAGGACGAACGGGTCAACCGGGAGATGCTTGGGGCCGTACTCGGGGAACAGTTTGAGGTGCTCATGGCGGAAAACGGCCGGCAGGCGCTTGGGATTCTGGAAACGGAAGGGGAGGGGCTCAGCCTGGTACTGCTGGACCTGAACCTGCCGGATACCCACGGGTTTGAGATCCTGCGCCAGGTGAAAGCCGATCCGGACAATGCCCGGGTTCCCATCATTGTCCTGACGTCGGACCTGGAATCGGAGGCGGAGTGCCTGACCATGGGGGCCATTGATTTCATTTCAAAGCCGTACCCGCTGCCCGCCGTCATCCTGGCCCGGGTGTGGCGGATCATTGAACTGTTTGAAGGCCGGGACATTATCCGCCAGACGAAGCGGGACAGCCTGACCGGTCTTACCAACCGGGAGTATTTCTTCCGCTATGCGGAGCAGATGGATGCGGGTCACCGGGAAACGGCGATGGATGCTGCCGTGGTGGATGTCTGTCATTTCCACATGATTAACGAGCGTTTCGGCAGGGCGTACGGGGATGAGGTCCTGCGCCAGATCGGGAGCCGGCTGCTGGATCTGGAACAGAAAAGCGGGGGCATTGCCGGCCGGTGGGAAAGGGACACCTTCCTTCTGTACATCCCCCACGGGCAGGACTATACCGCTGTTCTGGATGAGCTCACCCCGGAGCTGAAGGGTCGGATCCGGCTTCGCATGGGAGTCTATGCGGAGGCGGATAAGGGCCTTGACATGGAGCAGCGCTTTGAGTGTGCCCGGATGGCGGCCAACACGGTGCACAGCAGCTTTTCCAGGGTCGCCCTGTACGACAATGCCCTGCATGAGTCCGAACTGTTTGCCGAACAGCTGCTGGAGGATTTCCCCAGAGCCATTCAGGAGCACCAGTTCACGGTCTTTTATCAGCCGAAATATGATATCCGGCCGGAGGCGCCGTTTCTCAACAGCGCAGAGGCCCTGGTCCGGTGGGTCCATCCGCAGCTGGGGATGATTTCTCCGGGGACCTTCATCCCCCTCTTTGAGAGCAACGGTCTCATCCGGCAGCTGGACAGATATGTCTGGGAAACGGTCTGTGCGCAGATGCAGGACTGGAAAGCCCGCCTCGGCATCCGGGTGCCGGTGTCCGTCAATGTCTCCCGGGTGGATATGCTGGATACCGACCTGGCTGCGGATCTGGGGGCGCTGGTGAAACAGTACGGACTTGAGCCGGGGGAACTGCTGCTGGAAATTACGGAGTCGGCCTATACCCAGGACTCGGACCAGATGATCAACACGGTGAATCAGCTGCGGAGCGCCGGGTTTGTCATTGAGATGGACGACTTCGGATCCGGCTATTCCTCCCTGAGCATGCTGACCCGATTGCCGGTAGATGCCATTAAGCTGGACATGCAGTTTGTCCGGAACGCCTTCCGGGGACGCAAGGACACCCGGCTGCTTCAGGTAGTCATTGAGATTGCCCAGGCGCTGGGGGTGCCGACCATTGCCGAGGGAGTGGAGACGGCGGAGCAGATGTTCTCCCTCAAGGCGATCGGCTGCGACATTGTGCAGGGATACTACTTTTCCCGCCCGGTGCCGGCGCCGGAGTTTGAGGCGTTCCTGGAGGCGCGGAAAAAGGCGGTGATCGGACCGGCAGAGAAAAAGACCGTGGAGAGAACGTGGAAATCCTCCGATAAGCTGACCTATGATGCCCTGCACGATCCGGAAACGGGACTGTACAATTACAGCGCCTTTGAGATGCTGCTGCGGGACGCGGATCCGGAGCATATCGCGCTGATCCTCCTCAATCTGGATGACTTCGGTGCCCTTCAGAAAACGGTGGGGCACGATACGGCGGAGCGCCTGTGTGAACGGGTGGCGGATCTTTTGCGGGCCTGCTTCCGCTCAGTGGATTACGTATGCCGGATCAGCCGGGATGAGTTTGCGGTCATCGTGACCCGGGTGAACAGCACCGTCAGCCCCCTGCTGCAGGAAAAGATTGAGAACATGAACCAGCAGCTGGCAGAGCCTGCGGACGACCTTCCGGCCATTTCCCTCAGCGCCGGTATCGCCTTTGCAGACCGCATGAATCCGCAGGGGGACATCTTCCATGATGCGGATGCCGTCCTGATGCATATGCGGGAGAACGGAAAACGCGGCTGTGCCGTGTTCGGCACACCGAAGAGCGGCCTCAAACAGCTGGATCTGTAAAGCCCGGCACCAGGGGCCGTGGAAAGGCAGGAAAATGCTTACATCCATTACCATTCGGGGCTTCAGAAAATTTGAGGAACTCCGTGTCGAAAATCTGGGGGATGTCAATTTCCTCCTGGGCAGGAACGGTGTCGGGAAGACGTCGGTACTGGAAGGGGTTTTTGCGTGGGCGTGCGGGCAGGATATGCATTCACTTCTGAATGTGCTGTCTGCCCGGAGTGGGGTTTCGGAACGGCGGAACCCCTACCGGATGATGGAGGAGGTGCGGGCACTTGTCCGTTGCCGCGAAAAGATCCCCTTCCGGATGAGTTTTTCCGGCGTGGACAGCGGGGAGGAAGTGCAGTTTCATCACACGATTTTCCCGTCGGTTCTGCCGGAACCGGAGGCCTCTTCCCCAAAGGGGACTCGATCCGGGAGCCCGAAAGCGATTCAGGTGCCTGTCGTGATAGCCAGGTGGGAAGTGGAACGAAACGGTGAACGGGTTTCGGAAAACATCAATGTTCCATCCGAAACGGTTTCAAAGGGGAACCCTTTTCGTGTGGCAAAGTTCATGGACCTCTCCTCTCCGGCGATGAGCGGGGTGGGGCAAATCTGTGTAGCCCTGAAAAGAGAAAAGCTGCTGGAGACGGTTTCTGAGGAGATAAGGAGGGTATTTCCCGAGGCAGGTGACTTTGATGTGGATTGCCCGGACAATCCACAGATGCCGGTTGGCATTCGAAGAAAAGACGGCTGTTTTCTTCCGCTGCATGTATGCGGCGAGGGGATTCAAAGAGGGTTTTGCATCCTTGGAACCGTGGCGCTGTCGAGGAACGCGATCCTCTGCGTGGACGGAGTGGATACCGGGCTGCATCCGGATGTCTTTATGGAGTTTTGCAGGCGGCTGTCCGGATATGCCGGTGACAATCATGTGCAGCTGTTCATGACAACGCATAACATGGAATTTGTGGATCATTACCTGAACGCGACGGCGAAACCGGGGTGCACTGTTTCTGCCGGTACCCGGGTGATAACGCTTCGGGATATTGACGGGACTGTGGCAAGAACACTGTCCGGGGAAGAGGCTGAGCGGTTACGGACAGAGTACAGAATGGAGCTGCGGTAAAAAGAAAAGCCCCTCACGGAGCATCCGACCGGGCATGCCGCGTTTCCGATGCGGGAAAGCGGTGCCACAGATGAGGGAAAGGTGGATTCCCGGCCGGCGTCCAGGGATCAGGCCGCACATTGGGTTGAGAGAGGAAAAACAGGAATGAGCACGATTTATCTGATTGGTGATTCAACGGTAGATGACTTCAAGGAGCCTTTCCGCGGCTGGGGATGGGCGCTGCCTGCATACGTATATCCCCATGTCAGGGTTCGGAATCATGCACGCAGCGGACGCAGCAGCCGGAGTTTCTGGGAAGAGGGACTCTTTGAGCCGGTATATCAGTCGATGTCCCAGGGAGATCTGCTGCTGATTCAGTTTGGACACAATGATGAGAAGGACGATGAACGGCATACGGATCCGCATACGACGTATACGGAAAACCTGTGGCGCTACTGCCGGATGGCACAGGAAAAAGGTGCGCAGCCGGTGCTGTTTACGCCGGTTGCCAGGCGGTTCTTCGCCGGGGAAACCAGCATTCTGTATACCCACGGGGAATATCCGCTGGCCGTACGGACACTGGCCAGAGAGCGGGGCATTCCGCTGTGCGATCTGAAAAAGGACAGTCGGGCGCTGTTTCTCAGAGTCGGAAAGGAACGGACGGCGAAGCTGTTTGTCCGGATGGCCCCCGGCGAGAATCCGGAATATCCGAAAGGGTATGAGGACTTTACGCATTTCAATGCGATCGGGGCGAAGACCATCGCGGGTCTGGCCGCGTCTGAACTGCTCGAAATTCCGGTCTGTAATCACTTTATCCGGCCGAAGGCCGAGGTGATGCAGGAGCTTCCGAGGATTTGAAGCCCGGTCAGGACCAGTCCACAAAAAAGACAGAAGACGATGGCGTCTGAACAGGAGGGGGCCCGGTGCCCTGCACCGGTTTGTCCAATTATGTTTCCCGTCAGTCAAACGGTGCCGAAAGCCAGAGCAACATAAAAGAGGGGGCCCGGTGCTCTGCACCGGTTTGCCCAATTATGTTTCCCGTCAGTCAAACGATGCCGAAAGCCAAAGTAGCAATTAAGGAGGAGAGAAAATGGCGCTTCACGTAATGGAAGAGGCAAACCGGTGTCTCGGATGTAAAAAACCCCGGTGCCAGGAAGGATGCCCGATTCATACCAATATTCCGGAGGTTATCCGGCTTCTCAAGGCAGGCCGGCTGAACGATGCCGGATGGATGCTGTTTGAGAACAATCCTCTTACAACCGTGTGTTCCCTGGTATGCAATCATGAAAAGCAGTGCGAGGGGCACTGCGTCCGCGGAATCAAGGAAACCCCGGTTCACTTTTCCATCATTGAGAACTATATTTCATCCACCTATGCCAATCAGATGGTCAAAGGTCCCAGCCCGTGGAACGGCCGCAAGGCAGCCGTCATCGGGGCGGGACCGGCGGGACTGACCATTGCCATCATCCTGGCCAGATACGGTTACGGCGTAACCATCTTTGACAGCCGTGACAAAATCGGCGGGGTCCTCCGGTACGGGATTCCCGATTTCCGCCTGCCGGATGATGTTCTGGATGATATGGCGTATCGCCACCTTGAACTCAAGGGGATTCAGTTCAGACCCAACACCTATATCGGAAGCGCCATTACCATCGATGACCTGTTCCGGGACGGGTATCAGAGCGTATTCGTGGGCGCGGGACTGTGGAAGCCGAACCGCCTCAATGTGCGTGGCGAAAGCCTGGGAAACGTCACATATGCCATTAATTACCTGGCCAGTCCGGACGCGTTCCGCCTGGGCGAGCGCATTATGATCATCGGGACCGGGAACTCGGCCATGGACTGCGCACGCACGGCGGTCCGGAAAGGGGCAAAGTTTGTCACCTGCGTCAATCTCACCGATACCCTTACCGCCTCCCAGTATGAATCCAGTTACGCCAGACTGGAGGGCGTTGAGTTCATCATGAACAAGTGTACGGTGGAAATTCAGGAAAAAGGGGTTGTCCTGGCGGACAGCCGGACAGATGAGAATGGCCGTATTCAGCCGATCAGGGGAACGGAGATGCTCTATCCCTGCACGGGCGTGATTATTGCCGTCAGTCAGGGCGCGGAGAGCAATCTGGTCACCTCCACCCGGGGCCTCGACACCAGCAAGCGCGGTCTGCTGACGGTTGATTCGGACGGACACACCAGCCGTGCAGGGGTTTTTGCCGCAGGCGATGCCACCAGCGGGGCAAGAACCGTGGTGGAGGCGGTGGCCAACGGAAAAAGGGTGGCGGAGGCCATGCATGAGTATATGCAGACCCTCCCGATGCCGGTCTTTACGGACTATCCGGACATCCCCGTGGCGCAGATGGTTGAGGCCTCAGCACAGGCGGAGCAGCTTGTTTAGGAAAATCTGAGTGGTCGATCAGATTCCGGCAGGACATCCGGGAAAGTCAAAACCGCTCAGGCGGAGACTGAAAGCCAACGCCTGAGCGGTTCCCCCAAAACAGCAGTACCCGGACAGCGCTTTTCTGATGCAGGAAGGAAACACAATGCAGCTTGAGAACAGTGTCATCAATTTTCTCGGAGACAGTATCACAGAGGGAGCGGGTGCCTCCCGCCCGGAGAACCGTTATACCGATGTTCTGGCCAGAATGTACGGACTGAAAAAGGCCAACAATTACGGCATTGGCGGATCCCGGATTGCGCGGCAGATTACCGTGACCGATGACCGGATGGACCGGGATTACTGCATGCGCTACCTTGAAATGGACCGGGATGCGGATGCAGTGGTGGTATTTGGCGGAACGAACGATTACGGACACGGGGAGGCGCCGATCGGCACCTTTGCGGACAGGACCCCCTCCACGTTTTACGGGGCGTGTCATACGCTGATGGACGGCCTTCTGACGCTGTACAGTGGACGGCCGATCCTGATTCTCACGCCACTTCGCCGAGTGGATGAAAACAACCCGGAGGGAGATGGCTCCGGCCGGAAACTGAATGCCCATGAACCCCTCAGGGTTTACCGGGATATTCTGCTGGAAACGGCTTTTTACTATTCGCTTCCGGTGCTGGATCTCTATGCAACCAGTGGGATTCAGCCCGAAAACGAAAGGGTACGGCGGGAACTGCTGCCGGACGGTCTGCACCCGAGCGACGCCGGACATGCGCTCCTGGCCAGACGGATCGGGGAAGCCCTTCGATGCCTGTAAGGGACCGCTGAGAAGCCTGCCGGAATTGCATTTCCTGGAAACAGATTCGCAGAAAGGTACCCGGGCAAATGGCCGGATTTCAGAACAGGTATCCGAGGTAAATCAGGAATTTATACCGGCCGGGTTTGCGGAAAAAGTTTCCGGACAGTCTCCTGAGGGAGATGCTCCCCTGGGCGTTAAGCTCGAGAAGGAGAGGACAATCTGATGCTGAATGAAGTGTTGTTTCTGGAAGCAAGAATATTTGCCGAATTTGTGAGAAAGTTCAACATAAAGCCCAAAGAAGCCAACAGGGTATTCGAAAAGTACGGGATATGGACGTACATAGAAGAGTGCTATGACACCCTCCATATGAATGGCGACGATTACATTTTGAACGATGTAGAACACATTCTTCAAAGAAAAGGCGCACTGGCGTGAATAAGCTGAAAGATGGGATGCTTCTCTTCCATGGGAGTTATACGACTGTCAGAGAGATCAAGCTTGAAAAATGCAGTAATGCAAAAGACTTTGGAAAAGGATTTTATCTTTTATCCAGTCTGGCCCAGGCAAGAGCTTTTATCCACTCCTCATTGCGTAAAGCATTAAATGCCGGAGATATCGCAGCGGACCAAAATCATGGCTATGTATCATCTTTCAGGTATCATGAACCGGCAGATGGAATAGAGGTCTATGAGTTTCCGACAACAAATCGCGACTGGCTTTGGTTTGTCGCACAGAACAGAAGAGAACGACTGGCAAAACAACTGCGAGACAAAATAGACCCTCAGATATTTCGGGCGGAGATTACTGTCGGAAAGGTTGCAAACGACAACACAAACGCGACGATTGCCGCCTATGTTGGCGGCCTGTATGGGAAAATCGAATCGGAAGAAGCGGTGAATGATGCGATCAAAAGGTTGATGCCTGATAAACTGGAGGATCAGTTTTGCTTTTTGACGGAACGTGCGATAAGTTGCCTGGAGTTTCAGGAGGCAAGAAAATATGTCGTATGAGATGATGAGTACATGTGCTGCAATCACACTGGCGACGGCGATTGAAGATCTGGCAGAGGATAGCGGAAGACCCATTGAGGAGATCCGAAAGGAATTTCTTGAGTCGACTGCGTATGAGTGTCTGCTGGATTTTGATTCCGGACTTTGGGCAGAAGGACCTGATTCTTTCAGAGAATATTACAGAAGGACGATGTCAAAGAAGTCATTCGCGGGGGCACAAAAGCATCAAAGAACAGGTGATGCCTGAGAATACTGGCAAAACAACGTGTAACCATCTGGGCGGCGGATGGATAGTCTTCTGACGCTGTACAGTGGACGGCTGATCCTGATTCTCACACCTCTGCGGCGATTGGATGAAAACAATCCGGAGGGAGATAGCTCCGGCCGGAAACGGAATGCCCATGAAACTCTCGGGGTTTACCGGGATATTCTGCCGGAAACGGCTTTTTCCTGTTCGCTTCTGGTGCTGGCTCTCTATGCAGCCAGTGGCATTCAGCCTGAAAACGAAAAGGTACGGCGGGAAGTGCCGGACACGCGCTCCTGACCAGACGAAACGGGAAGCCCTCCGATGCCTGTAAGGGATCGCTGAGAAACCTGCCGGAATTGCACCCCGGGAAACAGATGCGCAGAAAGGTACCCGGGCAATTGACCGGGGGAATTCAATCACTGAAATCGACGAGGATTTTGATAACAGGAGGAGAAGAGTCATGAACAAGGCACTGATTGTAATTGATGCACAGGAAGATTTCACCAGAGGGTCTCTTCGAAATGAAGAGGCAATAAAGGCATTGCCGGTCATTCATGAGGTTGTGGAATTTGCGGAAAACAACGAATTCAGCTTCATTGCGTACACGATGGACACCCACGGGGACGACTATTATGAGACGCAGGAAGGGAAGAATCTTCCGGTGACACACTGCATTCGGGAGACACCCGGCTGGCAGCTTTGTCCTGAAGTCCTGGGAAAAGACAAATCGCCAAAGATCGTCTATAAGGAAACGTTTGGCACATTGGACTGGGAGAGGTTGTTTCAGGGCAGAAAACCGAGTGAGATTCTGTTATGCGGATTCTGTACGGACATCTGCGTCATTGCCAACTTTCAGATTTTAAAGGCCACCTTTCCGGAAGTGCCGATTACCGTAATCTCGGATGCAAGTGCCGGAGTCACGCCGGAACTTCATGATGCTGCGCTGAAGGTGATGAAATCATGTCAGGCAAGAATCGCCTCATGGGATGAACTGAAGGGGGAGGCCTGAAACAGATCCTGCCCCCTGTTCCGCGGGAGGGGACAGGGGGCAGGCGCTGGTTTTTATTTCCTTCCAGAAAACCGCAGGGCAGAGAAAGAGGTCATCCGACAGGAAGAAGCCTTTACAGTCGAGGTTGCATGGTGAAATCGTATCGCTGTACAAAAGAACCGGGAAAGGAGGACGTGGGCAGGTACTGGAACAGTCCAGGTCCATACGATCATATGATGAAGATTGATGCTTTGCATTTCCGAAATTTCAAATTACTTCATGATGTCGAAATCGAGCCCGGAAACGTGAATGTGATTATCGAGCAAACGGCTCCGGTAAATCGACGGTGCTTGAGGCGATCGGGCTTTTGAGCCTGGCGATGACCGACAGAATTAATGCTAACTTTTCATGGCATTAACACTCGTCTATGTTTTTGCTCCGATTAACACGTCATTAACATGCTTTAATTCCCCTAGAACATCGTCCTCTGATAAATCGAATGCCTTCAGAAGCATCTTCTGAGTTGCAGTGACAGCGTGATCCAAACGATAGGGCTGTTCGTTGTAACGTATAATCTCAATCTTCTCCAATTCACCTATTGCGGTGGGGACAGTCATCCGACTGAGCCTTGAATCGATTTCTCTGGCGGCATCGTCCAACTTGTGAAA
>JAFUBF010000144.1 GCA_017460325.1 Clostridia bacterium
AACTGACGGTGGGCATTGCCACAAATCGCTGCCCCATTTTTTACGTGGATTCCGGGACAGGTGAGCCGGTGGGCATCGGTGTCGACCTGATGCGCTTCGCGGCAGAGGCGGCCGGATATTCGGTTTCATTTAAGCCGATCGGGGAAGAAACACTGAAAGATGCACTGGATAATAAAGCGTATGATATTGTTATGCCCTTCGGGAGTGCCATCACCAGCACGTCGGGGCAACCGACGGTGGTTTCAGAGAACCTCATGCAGACGCCCTTTACCTTTGTGACGACAAAAAGAAAAAGCGTTCTGCCACCGCTGAAGGACCTTCGGGTAGGCATGCTTCGTTCCCTGGGCGGGGCGATTGACACGCTTGGTCAGCTGTATCCCCGCATGCAGATCGTCGCCTATGAATCAATGCCCGACTGTGTCAGGGCTCTTCGCCGGGGTGAGGTGGATGCCCTGCTGCTCAACTCCTATATCTGGAGTTATGTACTGCAAAAGCCCTCCTACGGGGACCTGGTGGTTCAGCCTTCGACCATGTTTTCCATGGATTTCCGGGCAGGAGCACCGGATACACCTGAAGGCCGGGCGAGGATTGAACGCCTGAATGAAGGGATTGCCTCTCTTGATGATACCCACCGTCAGGCGATTATTCTGGATTACACATCCAGAAAACTGTACCGGTATGACTTTGCCGATTATGTTTACCAGTACGGTCTGATCGTGGCCCTGGTGGTCCTCCTGATCTTCCTGATCATCGTCGTGGCCGTGCAGAAAGTGCGCTCTGTTCATAAGTGGCATGAGGAGAGAGTCCGGCAGATGATGGATCATGATCCGCTGACCGGCCTGCTCAACATGAACGGATTCCGCAAGCGGGTAGAGGAACTGCTGCGTGCACATCCGGACAATCCCTATTTTCTCTCCTATAACAACATCCGGGATTTCAAATTCATCAATGACAGCCTCGGCAGAGAGGCAGGGGATGAACTTCTCAAGTTCTGGGCCAGAAAATCCCTGGAGAATCTGTCAGAGAATGAGGCGGTCGGGCGCATCGACGGGGATCATTTCGCAGTCCTGCGCCTGATTGTAGGCGATGACAGGATGCACGAGGATGAAAAGAATGTGTTTACTCCCGTGCAGAATTTCTTTATCGATCAGGGCAAGGAACACAAGGTTCTGCTCTGCAGCGGAATATATGTACTGACGGCCAATGACTTCAGGAATATCGATGTCGATCATATGCTTGACCTGGCACGGGTCGCAGAGAAAAGGATACGGGTAAACCGCAAAGGGGATTACGAGTTCTACAATCCCGAGCAATGGGAAAAAGGGAAACGGCTGGCAGAAATTGTTAATTACCTTCCTGCGGCAATCAGGGCCGGCGACATTCGGGTCTGGTATCAGCCTCAGGTGGATTATGAGAAGGGCAAAATCACTGGGGCGGAAGCCCTGTGCAGATGGGACCACACGAAACTGGGCTGGCTGTACCCGTTTGATTTCATTTCAACCCTGGAGGAGGCCGGGCTCATTTACAATCTGGACTGTTTTGTCTGGGAGACCGTCTGTAAAGACCTTCACAGGTGGAATGAGTCCGGGGTGAAGCGATCTGTTTCGGTGAATGTCTCCCGGGATGATATCCGGGAGGGACGGGACATCCCGGGGTATTTCCAGAATCTGATCCAGGCATATGGCCTGACGCCCGATCAGCTTCACATAGAGATTACGGAAACAGCATATGTGGAACATCCGGAAACGCTGATCACCACCACGGAAAAGCTGAGGTCAATGGGTTTTCAGGTGGAAATGGATGACTTCGGCAGCGGCTATTCTTCCCTCCACATGCTGAAGGAGGTACCGGTAGACCGCATCAAACTGGATCTCCATTTCCTGACCGCATCCGGCGATCTTAAGAAGAGTCGGATTATCGTCAGCTGCATGGTCCATATTGTGCATCAGCTGGGGATGAAGATGATTGCCGAGGGCGTGGAGACGGTCGAGCAGGCGAATTTCCTCAGGGAACAGGGCTGCCCGGAGATGCAGGGTTACTACTTCTACAAGCCGATGCCGGTGGAAGAGTTTGAAAAAGCAGTCCTGAAAAGCGAGGCTGTGTCATCTGACAGTGAAACTTGAGACGGAAGCCCCGAAAGGCAAGGCACAGGACCGTCTCCTGAGAAAAGACTGTCGGCTTATCCCGGAGTTGCGGGCAAAGAGGAATCCGAGAGATCGGATTCCTCATTTTTGTTCGGACACTTTCGAAATCGACCTTTTCCTGGAGCGGGAGTTACTGACGGGTTTCCTTTACAACCCGGAATCCCACATTCTCGTAACAGAGGCTCTGATCTCTGCTTTCTCCCCGGTTTTCGGTTCGGCAGTTGGTTTTCGGGGAATCCCAGGCTCCACCCTTTACCGCGGTCCCGCCGGTTTCATCCCGACTTGTATCCGTCCATTCCCACACATTTCCCCACATATCTATGGCACCTGAGGCGGCCGTGGTCTGACTGTAGGCATATACGGATGCGATTCCATCGGAATGGCCGGTGTTCATATCGGCGTCCTTGGGCATGTGACCGGCAGCCAGTTCCCATTCCGCCTCGCTGGGCAGGCGGCAAACAGAGGAGGAATCCTTACCGGAGAGCCAGGCACAGTAAGCCTCAGCATCGGCAAGGGATACACAGACAACAGGGTAGTCTTCCTGCCCTTCGGCGTAGTTTCCGCTGACCCAGTTTTGCGGAGCGGAATAACCTGTTTCAGCGACAAACTGAGCATATTCCCGGTTTGTGACAGGCGTCTGAGAGATGTAAACGTTCACAGCGGCGCCCATCACCGGCACGTATCCGTCCCTGGGGACACTTGAATCGGGACGCAGTCGGGGATCGGTGAAGCGGCTCATGGACTGGTTGATACGGTTTTCCCTCTCCGTGATCATTTCAGCCACGATCTCTTCCATTTCGGTTATCTTCGATTGCTCTTTGGCTGTCGCTTTCAGCTCATCCAGTTTTGCCTGCTTTTTGGCAAGTACCTTGTCGTAGTTGATCCCGACCTGCGCACGAAGCGAATCGTAGTTTTCCTGAGTCGGGTCTTTTCTGTAGTTTGCAATCAGCTGGCGGGTCACTTCATCCAGCTCCGGCTTTTCTTTTTCAACGGTTGTACTGTACCGGTACATGAGCGTATCCGCATTATTCGTCTCTGAGGTAGTATTTTCCTCGGAAGGGCGTCGGTTTTTCTCTGTCTTCAGTTCGCCGTTTTTCAGTCCTCCCGGAAGGCCGTTGACATACCCGTTCTTTAAACCGTTTTCTGCGGTGCTCTGCGATCTCCGCCTCTTTTCCGCGCTGGCTGTGGAGGTGAGCAGTACAAACAGGAGGAACAGGATCATCATCTTTTTCATTTTTCAGATCTCCTTTCATGTTACCCTGGTTTTCGGCACCGTATGATTGATCTGGGACATGATCTGACAAACCAGTGCAGAGCACCGGGTCCACTCTAAAGCGGTCCTGCTTTCGACGATCCGAGTATAGCATCCGGCCATCCGGTTAAAACACGGAAAAGATGCGGCAAATCTGTGGCAGGCATAGGTGAAAGGTCGGCAATATGGTACAATGGCACCGGATGAGAAAATGGAGGTGTCCCATGGAACAGACGATTTACCTGGCAGATGATGATCGCAACATCCGGGAACTGATGCAGACATTTCTCAGACAGGCAGGATATACGGTGGAGACGTTCCCGGATGGGGATGCATTGCTGAAGGCCTGCGGTCAGAAAATGCCGGATCTGGTGATCCTGGACATTATGATGCCCGGAACCGACGGACTCAGCGTGTGCTCGTATCTGAGGGAAAAAAGTGAGTTCCTGCCCATTATCATTGTGTCGGCACGGGATAATCCCTATGACCGCGTAACCGGGCTTTCACTGGGCAGCGACGATTACCTGATCAAGCCCTTCCTGCCGCTGGAACTGGTGGCAAGAGTCCGGGCTTTACTGAGAAGAAGCGAGCACATTACAGAAAAGGAAACCGTGGAAAAGCTGTCCTTTGGTGGGCTTACATTGTCTGCCAGCCAGAGAAAGGCGGAGCTGAACGGACGTACACTGCCGCTTACCCCCACGGAATTCGATTTTCTGGCGTATATGCTGCGGCATCAGGATCAGGCCATTAGCCGTGAGGAAGTGCTTCGTGAGCTGTGGAAATTTGACTGGGAAGCGGATACACGGGCGGCGGATGACATGCTCAAGCGTCTGCGGAAGAAACTGAAAGAATATGGGGGCGGCGTTCGCGTGGAAACCGTGTGGGGATTTGGTTTCCGCCTGGTACTGGAGGACTGAACTGTGAGAAAAACATCCATTTACGTCCGCATTCTGCTGCCGGCGCTCATTATCTTCCTGTTGCTGCCACCTGTTGTATACGGGGTTTTTCTGGTGACTGCCCGGAGGCAGGCGGAGCAGGATGCTGAGACAGAACTGACGGCTTTTCAGGAACAGGCCATGGAACTGGCCAATGATTATCTGAAGGCGGATATGGCAAATGACCCGGAGCAGACGCGCAGATTCCTGCAGGGGATCAGCCGACTGGTTCGGGGTGAAAACGGGAATGCGCGTCTGCTGCTGTTTGCAGACGGGCATTCGCTCATTTATCCCTATCTGGAGGAGGAAAGAGAGGCTGTTTCGCCTCTGGCGGACCGGGTTGCCCGGGAGCTGAGTGCTCAGGGGAATCTCATGGACGCATTCGTCTTCCGTGCAACAGCAGGGGACAATGAATATCTGATATCCGCCAGACCGTCCCCGGTTCTCACAAAACGACTGACCCATATCATTACCTATTGCCCGGTTTCCGGCATTGGGGCATGGATTGGGGAGGCGGGGAAAACAGTTTTTCTGATCTCCATGGCGATTGCGGTTCTGCTGGTTGCGGTGTCCGCATTTACTGCTCACAGCATTACACGGCCAATGCGGGTGCTGTGCGCTGCAGCCGAACGGATCAGCCGACAGGACTTTTCGCCGATTCAATCCCCTTTCCCGTTAAAGGAGCCGGAAGCGCTTCGCCTTTCCATGAATGATATGTCGCAGAAACTGGAAAAGGCGGACAGAGCACAGAAGACCTTTTTTCAGACGATTTCGCATGAACTGCGTACACCGCTCATGTCCATCGGTGGCTATGCCCAGGGAATTGAACAGGGAGTATTTCCGGATTCCGGAGCGGCCGCAAAGGTGATCCTGGAGGAAAGTGAACGCCTGACCAATATGGTCAACGGACTGCTGACCCTGTCCCGAATGGATCAGGACACGGTGCCGGTACAGCTATCCCCGGTTCACCTGACAGATGCCCTCGGTGAGGCGCTCAACCGGGCTGCCGGGCTTGCGCTGAAAAAGGGGATTCAACTGGAGCTGCAGCTTTCAGATCCGGCGCTGACGGTCTGTGCAGATGAATCCCTGCTGGGAACTGCACTTGACAATCTGCTGAGCAATGCTCTGCGACATGCCCGCAAGGCAATCACGGTTTTCGCGAAGGCAAAGGGAAACAGAGTGATGCTTTCCGTCATGGATGATGGCGGGGGAATCAGCAGAGAGGATTTACCCCATCTGTTCGAGCGAAACTATAAAGGGGAAAACGGGCACTTCGGCATTGGACTGTCCATCACGGAAACGGCGGTGAAAAAGTGCGGGGGAAGTATTAAGGCGGCCAACCGTCCCGAGGGCGGTGCTGTCTTTACGATCTCACTGGCGCCGTACAGAGAGGATGGGAAGGACAACTCACGGGGATGATGCGCTGCATGAGGTTCACCTGGGATGGTCTGTTTCCGTCTGAGACTGCGGGAGTTGCAGCCATTCGGCTGAAGGAAGCCAACAGGAACAGGGATACCGCCAAAGGTGCGGTATCCCTGTTCCTGTATGGATGTTTCCGTTGAACTATCCGGAATGGGACTTTCGACTGCGAAAAAGGAAAGCATCCGGCCTGTATCTCCGTGATGCTGTCAATCTGTACGTGTGATAATCGTTTCGCCAATGCCAATTGCCGGTTTTATGAAATATTCCTCAGCGTTTCCTTACGAAAGCAGATCCGCCATGCTTACGTGTTCACCGACCAGTTTTGCGAAGTCTGAAAGAAAATCCTCAGCCGCGGCGTCAATCGCCCGATTTCGGATGAAACCGTCAATCACATCCGGTGCACAGGTGGCGGACCCGATACCGTACGCACAGAGAGTCAGCACCTGACGGCTGTTCTTGAAGGATGCTGCAAGTACCTGGGTATCCATGTGGTGGACCGTCAGAATGTCGTGAATCTGCTCGGTCACGGAAATGCCGTCGTAGCCCATGTTGTCAATGCGGTTCACATAAGGCGCGACATACGAGGCCCCGGCCTTGGCCGCGAGAAAGGCCTGCATCGGGGTGTAGACTACGGTGCCGCAGGTCCGGATCCCTTCACCCTTCAGCTCTCGGATGGCCTTAATGCCCTCCGGAATGGCAGGAACCTTCACGACGGTTGTTTTGCCCAGAAGATGAACAATGGCACGCGCATCCCGGATCATGCCCTCCGCATCAAGCGGAATGGCCTGTACAAATAAAAGGCGTTCTTGCCCGATGACGGATCGGATCTCCTTCAGGGTTTCGACGGGATTGCCGCCTGTTCTGGCCAGAATGGTAGGGTTGGTCGTCACACCGTCAATGGGATACAGATCGATCAGACGCCGGATTGCATTCACGTTCGCGTCATCAATCAACAGTTTCATGAAATGTCCTCCTGATGGGTTTGATCTGTGCGGGCAATTGCGCATCTGCGTGTTATGCCGGGGCGCAGTTGCGGAGGCCACTATGGTGCGCATCCATCTGATCTGCATTGGCGCAGAAGGAGAAGGCCCAAACGCAGCAGGTGTTGCCGATGGGCCACGGTGAAAGCACACAGGGGGGATTTTCTGAATCCCGTACAGGCAGGAGTCGCAGGACTCCCTGTCCGGTCAATCCACTCTTTCTTGTGTCGGAAAGTAGGGTCATAAACCTGCGACCAGATTGTAGCGGAAGAACGAGTCAAAGTCAACAAGTCAACACAGTGGTTATTGCAGGAATTAACTTCGTTCGTAAGAGATTGCGTTTACATTTGACGCTGTAAGTGTTATATTTGGCAACGAAGGATATACGGAATGAGGCACCAAAGTGTACAGGGATACGTCTTCTGTATTTGGAATATACCGTGCCAGCGATAGCGGGAGTGGTCCGGGATGCCTTCGAAAACTCCCGTGTAAAAATCTTTTTTCTTCGGGACGGACGGAACCGGGATACCGGCTTTACAAAAAAGGATCCTCACCGTTCACAGGCTGTGCGAGACATGGTACGTTTCTGTGATGGTGTGATTGTCCTGACGGAAGGCGAGAAGTTCACTGCACCTGGCACAATGCCGTTAAATCTCAAACACTCTTTTGTATGTGTCGTTACAGACAGCCGGATTCCGCAGGATACGGCCGAGTCGCTGCAGGAGGGGGACTGATTACTGTGCAGGATGCAAAGTCAATCCCCGGTCTGTCAAAGGGACAGGAAACGGAAACTTCACTGACAGTCCTGCGGATATTTGAGGGTGCAGAACCATCACAGGAAGAAGGGAACGATCCGTATGGCTTTTACGGTGTATCAGACGAATAAGAAAACGGGGACTGTTTACGCTTACAGCCAGGAAAGTTATCACGATCCTGAGACGAAGAAGAATAAGGTCCGTCGCACCTATCTCGGCAGGGTAGACCCGGTGACGAAATGCATCATCGGGAAGGCAGAGGACGGGAAACGGAACCGTTCAAAGATTGATGAGGAGTCTCAGAAGGCGGTTATGCCAGGTGAGGTCTATGAGGCGCTTGAGGAAATCCGCGGACAGGTCAGGGATCTGTCTGAGCAGGTCTCAACGCTTTCGAAGAAAGTGGAAAGTGTACACCGGATCCTGAATCAGATGAAACAGGTATTTGACAGCTTGGCTTGAAGAGCTTGTCATGATTGTGTCGTTCCGATCCTATTGGGAGTCGTTTATAACGCTCCAGAAAAGGAATGGACCCGGTGTTTTGCACCGATTTGTCATATAAGTGTTCCCTGTCAATCGTACGGTCCCGAAAGCCAAAGTAATATTTTAGGAGGCAGAATGAACCAGTTGGAAAGATGCCGGTGGCTGATCCGGGCACTTATGGAAGAAATGCCGCAGTATCGGGAGTTGTCCGTTCCCGTCATGCAGGACCAGAGGTGGCGGCTTTTACGGAGCCTGCTGAATGTGCGTCCGCCCATGGCCACAACCGAAGAATTTTTACAGATTCAGGATGCCTTTTTGCGTCAGATGACCGCAGAAAAAGGGATCGTGGAGGCCACTGCGCTTCCGGCTGTCACCGGGGATGAACGACTGGTCCTCTGGCAGGGCGATATCACCACCCTGCACTGTGATGCCATTGTCAATGCGGCCAACAGCCAGATGCTGGGATGCTTTTCACCCTGCCACGGCTGCATCGACAATATCATTCATACCATGGCTGGGATTCAGCTGCGACTGGCATGCGATGAGATCATGCGTGCACAGGGACACGAGGAACCCACGGGCCAGGCAAAGATTACGCCGGGTTTCAATCTGCCGGCCAGGTATGTACTGCATACAGTCGGACCGATCATCGAGGATGAGGTCACTACCGGAGATGAAGCGCTGCTGGCCTCCTGCTATCGAAGCTGTCTGGAACTGGCGGCACAAAGAGGCCTCCAGTCTGTTGCATTCTGCTGCATTTCCACCGGTGTGTTTCGGTTTCCTCCGGAACGGGCGGCGGAAATTGCCATTCGGACGGTACAGGACTGCCTGCAGGAGAACAAAACCATTCAGCGCGTCATTTTCAACGTGTTCAAAGACAGCGACTTTGATATTTATCGGGAAAAGCTGATGTGAAAACGCTCCAGGGCTGTATCCCCGGGATAGATAACGGGGTGCCGGGAAAGTGTGCGATTCTGTGCGCAGGAAGACATCTGTCAAAAGTCCAAGTAGGATAGTCAATAGCGTTTTATGGAATTGGGGTCGAAAAAATGATTAATGAGATTTTCCTTCGTATTGACACAATTATGCGAGACCGAGGGTATCGTAACAAGGAACTGAATGAATTCTTAGGCGTAAACAATAACACCTATGACAACTGGAGGACCGGTAAAAGCTCCTCATACATGAATCATATTGAGGAAATCTCATCATTTCTCGGAGTAACGCCTGGGTATCTTATAACCGGAAAGCTTGACGCCAGTTCTCCATATACGGGTATCGAAGAGGAACTTATAAGATTATTTCGTGAACTGACTCCCAAAAAGCAGGAAGCGGTTATCAATATGGCAAGGTTGTTATGCGAATAGACCAAAGATAATAATCTTGACCATTCAGAATTCTGATAAACTGACTCTCTTAGATGAGAAGACGCTCTGGAATGGGGCATGAGACAGATAGTCATTCAGGAAGGGGTACAGGGTATGGAACTGCTTGATCTGTATACACGGGACCGTGTCAGGACCGGGAAAACGATGGTCCGCGGTGAGGAGGTACCGGAGGGATATTATCGGCTGGTGATGCACGTTTGTATTTTCAGCCCGGAAGGGAAGATGCTGATTCAGCAGCGTCAGCCGTGGAAGAGAGCATGGCCCAATCTGTGGGACGTGAGTGTGTGCGGCAGCGCCATTGCCGGGGATACAAGCAAAGCGGCGGCGGAACGGGAAACCCGTGAGGAGCTTGGCCTTGAGGTGGATCTTTCGGATGAGTGCCTGTCGATGACGCTTTACTGGGAAGACGGTTTTGACGATTTTTATATTCTGACACAGACAGTGGATCTCCGTATGCTGAAACTGCAATATGAGGAAGTTCAGCAGGTGCGATGGGCCTCCAGAGAAGAAATCCTGCAGATGATTGACGACGGGAGTTTTATTCCCTATGAGAAGAACCTCATGGATCTGCTGTTCCTGCGAAAAGACTGCCCGCAGCACATATACAGGGAAAGATCCGATCAGTGACTGAAACGGAGGGCGATCATGATTACCGGTGTACACCATGTTTCCATGAAGTGCGGAACGGAGGACGAGTTCAGAAAAGCGAAGGAATTCTATCTTGGTACACTGGGGTTCAGGGTAAAAAGAGAGTGGCCGGATGGAATCATGATTGATACCGGAAACTGCATGCTGGAGATATTCAGTAACGGTCCGGGGATCAAAGCGAAAGGTGCAATCCGACATATTGCTTTCGGTACAGATGATGTGGACGGGCTCGTTCGGAAAGTGAAACGGGCCGGATACAGGGTGTTCATTGAACCAAACGACCTTGTGATCCGGTCGGAACCGGAGCTTCCGGCAAGAATGGCATTTTGTTTCGGCCCCTTGGGGGAGGAAATAGAGTTCTTTCAGGAAAAGGAATGACCTGAACGGGAACGCCCCCTCCTGGGGCATCCGACCGGAGTGAGCAAAAAATGTCGGGCGAACATTCTCTGAAACAGATATACTTGCCATGCAGAGACGCAGGGAGGGATCAGCATGCAGAGCTGGATCGGGGCATTCCAGGAATCGATCGACTTCATGGAACAGAACATGGCGGATGAACTGGATATCGGGACAGTTGCCGGGAAAGCGGCTTTGTCGCCGTTTTACTACCAGCGCATCTTCGGTGCCCTGTGCGGCATGACCGTCGGGGATTATATCCGTGCACGCCGGATGACACTGGCCGCTCAGGAACTGAACCGGTCGGATGCCAGGGTTATTGACGTGGCGGTGAAGTACGGCTATGACTCTCCGGACAGCTTCGCCAAAGCGTTCCAGCGCTTTCACGGGATCACTCCGTCTCAGGCGAGAGAACCCGGTGCCGTTCTCCGCTCCTTTGCGCCCCTGCATATTAAAATCACGCTGGAGGGTGGAAACATGCTGGATTATCGTATTGTCGAAAAGGCTCCGTTTACAATCGTTGGTATCAGACGACCGTTCAACTCGGATACAAGTTATCAGGAAATTCCTGGATTCTGGGATGAATGGCTGGCACAGGGAGAGGCACGTCCGATCAAGGGCACGTTCGGCGTTTGCATGGACATGAAGGGAAAGGACTTCGATTACTGGATTGCAGATCTGTACCTTCCCTGGGAGGAGATTCCGGTGGGATGCGAAACCCGGGTGATTCCCGGAAGCCTCTGGGCCCAGTTTCCCTGCACCATGAAAACCCTGCAGAAGACGAACACGGAAATCTGGTCGGAATGGTTGCCGGCGCTTCACGGATATGCCCTGGCGGGGGAATATGACATTGAGGTGTATCTCCCGCCGGAGGAGGGAGCTGAGGACTCCGCCGTGTATATCTGGGTGCCGCTGGTGAAAGTGTGAGTACATACCTTCACAAAGGGTTTTCCGTCGAAGGAAAAAGCCGGATGATACCTCTGAGTGCTTCCGGGCGGCTGTCATAAAACAGTTATATTGAAAAACTGGTATCTTACTTGGTTGAAAGCCAGTGCTTTCAAGGCTCACAGCGTGATTTCGGTCACGCTGTTTGCTTTTCTGTCAGTCCATTGATCGGGATGAAGCCGACGCAGTTGTACTCGATATGGATGCCCTGCTCTCTGCGCCCGCTGCTCCAGTCAGGTGCTCCCACATAGATCGCCCTGATCAGATCGTGAAGGATATAGCCATCCAGTTTGTCAATCTGCCCATAAGCCTTGATCTTCTTAATGAACTGTTCGAGGCTTTCCTGATTCTTTTCCTGTACTTCCATCATCTGATGCAAATCGTTCACTTCCGCTTTCAGCTGTTTCTGCTCCGCTTCATAGATGGCACTCAGCATCTTGTAGCGTTTATCACTCGGGCGACCGCTGGCATTGTCCTCATAGATCTTCATGTGACGGCGCTTAAACTAGGAAATACGCTTTCCATCCGTGCTGATCTGCGCTCGAGATTTGTTCAGCTGTTCCGCGCTTGCCTGTTCCCGGACTCTGAGTGCCGGATGGAAAAACTAATACAAGCTTTCGCCCCTCGCGCCAGAGAAGGAGAAAAAAGTCACAGAAAACGAACGAAAAAAAGACTCGACAGCCATACGGAACAGGGCTAAATGTTGTTCGTCAAATTCTGTGAGGGTCGGATCGTCACGCTACATGAGGAAAGAGAGCCGCCAGCATGGGGCTCTCTCGCAGTATCAGCGGATATTCAATTCTGAGTGTGTAACGTTTACATCCTGATCCGGAGACCATTGGAAAGAATCCAACAGGCCGATGGTACTCAGATAATCCTGCCTTGCTTTGGTTCGGGTTTCCTGACTGGCACCAGCCTTGTACGATTAATCCTCCATCATCATTAAACAGCGAACGTTTACACCGCGTTATTCAATTCCATCCCTGTCTTGCAGGTAGTCGATGATGCCTTCAAGGATTTCAGGACTCTTGAAGTCGTCGTATCCGTCGTCCAGATGCGTGAGGGCATAGGCAAAGTTCGATGCCATCACTTCTTCGGGATCCTCCACGTAGTCGGTGTTCCGACCGACCACATCCCAGAAGTCGTCTACCTCTTCCACACGGTAGACCTTGGTGCCGTCCAGCGGCACAACGCCGGAATACATGCCAGAGAAAAAGCTGTCCCCGGCTTTTTCAAAGACGCTGTCCGTCAGAAAGACGAGATAGCAGTCTGTCTTTTCTCCGCCGATGCTGAATGTAGCGTAGCTGTTATGATGCTCGACATCCGGGTTGGCAATGATCTGCTCTCGTATCTCTTCTGGCACATCGATGTCCTGATCCAGTACCGTGCAGTGAATCAGGGACTACAGCGCCTTCCGATACTTGGGAAACATCCTGGAAAAGCAGTGTGATAACTCATGAATGACAGTCGTCCGGAACATATCGTCCGAATAGTATTCTGACGATAATACAAACCATGCCAGAAAGACGGAACCTTCGCTGGTATAACCTGCGGAGCCAATTGCTTCCTGGCCGGTAGATTTAACAAAGGTGATCTCTCCCGGATCGGGCAACTTCAGGCCATGCTTCTCCAGCTGTTCCTGCAGCCAGGTCAGCGCGTCGTTCAACCGCTGTTTCTCCTCCGGGGTGAAATCCATCACCTGTTCCTCAGAATACCCGATATATTCTTCCAGTGTTCCGTCCTTTTTCTGCAGGAAGAAAGGGAGAATGCTTTCCGTGATCTGGTCATGGAACAGCGTGCGGTTTCGCATCAACCGCCGTCCTTCCTCCACGGTGGCGAAACGTGCGGTAATCTTCGTAGTCCAGGCAGTTTCGACAGGCGCACTTGCCACAGACGCAAGGGTAAAGCCAGACAGAATCATAAAGGCTATCAGCGTGGCAACGATCTTTCT
>JAFUBF010000145.1 GCA_017460325.1 Clostridia bacterium
ACATGAAAGAGGCCTTTGATCAGGCGCTCACCCACCGGCCGGAGACGCCGGGGGATTATGTCCGCTGCGCCTACCGGTCTCTGGCCGGAAGCTATGCGCGGGCACTTGAGGAGCTGGACCACAACACCGGGTGCACCTGTTCGAAACTGGTCATCGTGGGCGGGGGCGCCAAGAATGCTTTCCTGAACCGCCTGACGGAGGAGAGGACCGGAAAGACCGTGCTGGCACTGCCGATTGAGGCAACGGCGCTGGGCAATCTGCGGGTGCAGATGCAGGCGGATGAAAAGGGAAACGGACAGAACTGAGTCTTGCATGTCCGGATGGTGAACGGAAGACAGAACACAAACCAACAAAATGGAGGAACAGACAGATGAAATCGATTCTTGAGGCACCGTTTCTGGTGGAGATGATCCGCACGACCACGAACATGTACAACCACGGATGGGATGAGCGCAACGGAGGAAATATCTCGCTTCTGCTGGAGCCGGAAGAGGTGGCGGAGTATCTGGATATCCGGCATGTGATCCGGACGATTCCCACCGGCTTTACCGCACCGGAACTGGAAGGACGCTATTTCCTGGTGACCGGTACCGGCAAGTACTTCAAGAACGTGGAGGTTGCACCGGATGTGAATCTGGGGATCGTCCGGCTTGTGGACAGCGGCCGTCAGGCAGAGCTTCTCTGGGGCTATTCGGACGGCGGTCAGTTTACCAGCGAGTTCCCGGCACACATGATGAGCCATGTGGCCCGGCTGGCAGTAGACCCGGCCAACCATGTGGTGATGCACTGCCATCCCGCCAATCTGCTGGCCATGACCTATATCCATGATCTGGATGAGCGGGCCTTTACCCGCACCCTCTGGCAGATGTGCACGGAATGCATTGTTGTTTTCCCGGAGGGAGTCAATGTGCTGCCCTGGATGCTCTGCGGCACAAACGAGATCGGCGAGGCGACGGCTGAGAAGATGAAAACGGCGCGTCTGGTGGTCTGGGCTCAGCACGGCATTTACGGCGCTGGCAAGGACCTGGATGAGACGTTCGGCCTGATTGAGACAGCGGAAAAGGCGGCGGAAATCTATCTGAAGATCGCGCATCTGCCGCTGGTCAATACGATTTCGGATGAGGCCATGCATCTGCTTGAAAAGCGGTTCGGGATTAAGGCACGGGAAGGCTATCTCGACTGATCCGGGACAGTTCCTGAAAGGAAGTCCGGGAATGGCATCCCGCGCTGCGGCGATGCCGGATAAAGGAGAAGACGGATGATGAGACAGCAGGTCATGACGGAACCGCGGAAAATCGTCTTTCGGACGGTAGAGGCCCCTTCGGCAGAGCCGGGCAGGGTCCTGCTGCGGGTTCGGCGGATTGGAGTGTGCGGAAGTGATATCCACGTGTACCACGGAACGCATCCCTTTACCGCCTATCCGGTCACCCAGGGGCACGAGGTCAGCGCAGAGGTGGTGGCCCTGGGCGAAGGGGTGACCGGCCTGACCCCGGGTCAGCGGGTCACTGTGGAACCGCAGATTGTCTGCGGGGAATGCTATCCCTGCCGGCACGGGAAATACAACCTCTGCGAAAAGCTGAAAGTGATGGGCTTTCAGGATACGGGACTGGCCAGTGAGTACTTCCTGGCGGATCCTTCAAGGATCACGCAGCTTCCGGAGGGCCTCAGCTTTGATGAAGGGGCCATGATTGAGCCCCTGGCGGTAACGGTTCATGCGGTCAGACGGTTCCCGGACATGGACGGGGCCAATGTGGCCATTCTCGGAGCAGGGCCCATCGGCCAGTTACTGGCGCAGTCCTGCCGGGCGGCCGGCGCGAAAAAGATCATGATCACCGATATCTCGGATCTGCGGCTGAACATTGCCCGGAACCTCGGGGTGGACGTGGCCGTGAATACCCGGGACATTCCCTTTGAACGGGCCGTGCTCAGTGCCTTTGGGCCGGACCGGGCGGATGTCATTTATGACTGCGCCGGGAATGATCAGTCCATGGGGGATGCGATTGCCAGTGCCCGAAAAGGCAGCACCATCATCCTGGTTGCCGTCTTCGGAAAGAAGGCCAATGTGGATCTGGCAGTGCTCAATGATCACGAACTGGATCTGAACACCAGCATGATGTACCGGCATGAGGACTATGTCCAGGCGATTGATTGGGTGAATGAGGGAAAAATTCAGCTGAAACCGCTGATTTCCAGGCATTTCCCCTTCTCGGAGTACCTGGAGGCCTACCGGT
>JAFUBF010000146.1 GCA_017460325.1 Clostridia bacterium
AGAAAAAAGGGCCGGCTACCGCCCTTTCCGTCATCGGTTTTCTCATTCTCTGTCTCGCCTCCGGTATCTATATGTTTGTCACCATGCGAAAGGAGGAGGCCCTGTGATGAAAAACCGCAAACTGGTCGCTTCCTTCTGCTTTGTTTCTTTTCTGTTTCTCCTCCTGATTCTCACCTTGCCGCTGATTCACCTGCAGACAACGCTGTACACGAAGCGTTCGGCCAATACCTTTGTCGGCGATGAAAAGTACAATGCCGTTCGCGCAGAGATCGAAGCAGAGGCCTCTGCCTATCTGGAAAGGGGCATTCATACCTCTGTTTCGGAGCAGGTGACCGAGCGAACCAACAGCAAGGGACAGAAAACCTCCATGGTTGCCTTTTCTCTTTCCTCAGAGGACAACCGTAACGGATGGCAGACACTTGCATCCTCTCTTCCATGTGGCAGGCTTCTCCTGCTGATCCTGTCTCTCTCTGCTGCTCTGCTCCTTTCCCTGACAGCCGGGATTATCCTCTCCGGGGAAACCAGCATCCGAAAATATTCCCCCGTCCAGCGGATTCTTCTGGACATTCCTGTCGTCCTGTCGGTGCTCCTTCTCTTTTTCATTCCCGCTTTCGCCTGGTCACTCAATCTGACTCTCGGGCGAAACGTCACCCTCGCCCTCTCCGGGAATCTGCCGGACAATGACGCCGCCGCTCTTTTGACCCGACTGAATCAGTTTCTGTTTGGCGGGGCCGCAGGTGACCGTCTGGCCGAGATGCTGGGCTCTTTTTCCTACCGACTCTCACCGGTCTTCTGGTGCCTTCTCCCCACCGCCGTCATTTCCCTTCTCTGTACCCTTAAACTGCGTTTCGGGCAGATCCGGCAGCCTTTGCTCCGCCTCATTCTTTACGTGTCTGTACTGGCTTTTTCTCTGTTTATTCTTTATCCGTTTTTTGTCATGTTCATTACGGCATTTCGCAGTAATGCTGAAACGACGGATATGTATTTTCTCCACATCCTGCCCACGAAATGGATCTGGTCGAACCTCAGAGACACGCTTGAACGGGGCGTTCTCCGTTACCTGATTAACTCTCTGATGATCGCCGGCGGTGCGACGGTTATCAGCATGCTGTGTGCCATTCCCGCCGCCTATGCCATGGCACGCATGAATTTCAGGATTAAGAAGGCGTATCTGGGCTTTGTCATCATGAGCCAGATGTTCTCCCCCGTCGTCCTCCTGGTGGGCATTTCCCGCCTGATGAACACGCTCCATCTGAACGATTCCCTGATCGGCCTGATGTTTATCAACGCAGCGTTCAATCAGGCCTTTGCCATCTGGCTGCTTCGCGGTACGTTTGTTTCCATCTCCTCTGAAATGGAGCAGGCCGCCTTTATTGACGGGTGCAGCACCCTCAGTGCCCTCCTTCGGATCCTGATTCCGATTGCCAGTCCTGGCATTGTCACGACGCTCATCTTTGTATTTATCAACTCGTGGAATGAATACACCGTTTCCACCGTTCTGATTTCCACTCAGACCAACCGTCCGATCACCGTCGGCATCACCCAGTTTTCCAGTTTCAACATGATAGAATGGCAGTATCTTTTCGCGGCGGCCCTTCTGGCCACCGTCCCTGTCGTCATTCTCTTTATGCTGATTGAAAAACACCTGGCGGCCGGTCTCACATCCGGCGGCGTCAAAGGCTGAACACTTCAAAAAGGTCCGCACTGTGCGGACCTTTTGTCTTAGATGCAGAAACCCCGGAGATATCTCCGGGGCCTGGTTACATGACCGGGTATTCAACCTGCGCCAGTCGCTTTTCAAACGTCTCCACCGGCAGCGGTCTGTCATAGTAGAAGCCCTGCGCCAGGTTACAGGCGTTTTCTCTCAGTGCCTCCACCTGTTCCCGGGTTTCAACCCCCTCTGCCACACACTCAAGTCCCAGTTCCCTGGCCATGGCAATCACGTACTTGAAAAGCACGCTGTTCCGGTTCTGCTCATCCGAGCAGTCCCCCGGCAGGAAGCTTTTATCGACCTTGAGCACATTCCACGGGATCTCCCGCAGCAGGTTAAGCGATGAATAACCGATTCCGAAATCGTCCACCGAAGCGCTGATCCCGACTCTCTGAAGTTTCTGGACGATGTTTTTGAGTTCCCTGAATTCCACATCCGTCGTTGTCTCGGTCAGTTCAATCTCGATATACTCGTGAGGGACCTGATTCCGATCGATAATCTCCACGATGTGATCAAACAGATCCGCATCCACCATATGCTTTCTGGACAGATTGACCGAGACGCGAACCGCATCCCGTCCCTCATCCAGCCAGCGGCGGATATCCTGACACACATGATCCAGCATGTAAAAGTCCAGCAGACAGATATCCAGGCTTCGCTCAAGCACCGGGATAAAATCCACCGGCGGGATAATCACCCCATTGTGCCGCCAGCGGCAAAGCGCCTCCGCGCCGGAAAGCCGGTTTCCGAAGACATCGATCTTCGGCTGATAGTAGACCAGGAACTCCTCGTTTTCAATCGCCGGTTTAAACATCTGCTGGATCTGGAGGATCTTGTCCTTCTCCGACAGAATATCCTCATTGGCGAAGACAATCTCATCCCGGCCGCCGTTCCTTGCCGTATCATAGGCCGCCATGATCTTATTGAGAATGTCATCCACATCCCCATAGCCATCCGGGATGATGAAAAAGCCGGCTGCGCAGTGAATGTCCGCGCACTTCCCCGTATCCTTATCGTAAAGGACCGAACTGTGCTCAAACCGCTCCCGGATCACAGTCACCTGGTCGGCCCTGCATGCCAGGACAAAGTTGTCACCGCCAAGGCGGCACACAACGCCTTCTGCGCCGATCAGGTCCCGGAGTTCCCGAATGAAGTTGTTCATCAGGATATTGCAGGACATCCGTCCAAGTTCCTGATTCAGTCCGGAAAAATGCCGGATATTAAACCGTGCCGCCACCATTCCGTTCATACGGCCACTGGCAGCCCGTTCTCGTAAGAAGCGGAGAAAATAGCGGATATTGAGATATCCGTCATCATCATAAAACGTCAGCCGTTCAATCTCGTTGCCGAGTCTGTTCTTACTCAGGAAGGACAGCATCAGGTGCTGAATACGGCTGATCCGCTCTGTTTCCGCCGGTGTCCAGGGTTCCTGCCCTTCCTCAAGGTAAACATCGCACTGACCGATCATCAGAGAGGGCATCACCACCCGCTCCCGGGAAATGAGTTTCGACGGCTTCCCGCTGTCATATCCGATGAACTCCTCCACCTTTCCCAGCCTCTCGTGCTGAGGTGACCGGTAGAAAGAGGTCACGCCTTTGGATACCCGAAGCAGCTTGCAAAGCTCCGCCATCGTCTGATAGATGGCCTTAAAATCATAGTCACCCGGCATGGTTACCAGATCCAGCAGCCTGTCCAGATATCCGGAGTATTCCATCTGGTGAAGATACGGGGTACCGGTCCGTGGTTGGGTTTCCGGAGGTCGATTCATAAAACACCACCTGGCCGAAACGGCCGCTCGAAGGGAATGGACATCCGCTGCCCGTTCAGAAATGCGTCCTATCCTCCCGATGCCGGACAGCAATGAAGTCGGGAAGCCCCGGGAGACGTTCAGAGGCTGCCTTTATGCGCAATCAGGACGTCTCCATGATCTGAGATCTTTTCAAATCCACACAGTTTCATCCGCATGCTCGCAATCTCCGGATAGTACTCGCCCCCGTACGGCATGATAAACCGGCCACTGGGCACAAGTACACGGTGAATCTCCCTGAAATCATCCACCGTTTCCGAGGACACGATCACATCAAAGGTGTTGTCATGAAAGAACAGCGAGCGATGCCCCTCAAGGAAAAACTCGGCCTTTGCAATGTTCTTCCTTCGGGCAGCTGAAAGATGCTCTCTGATTTCCGTAACACCCGTGAAAAAAGCGTCATGCCGCTCTGCAAGACGCCGTACAATTTCCCCTTCTCCGCAGTTTATGTGCAGAAGACGTTTGAAATCCGGCGGACGCACAGCAGCCAGTTTGGTATGGCTGATGTTCATGGGGATGACCTTCCCTGTTGTCGAATGGGTACTGGTGTCCGTATTTCAAACTCTTCTGTATTCCCAGGAGACAAACCCCTGCAGCCCCTGTCCCGGTCTGCGCAGATATTCTGATGGGCCTTTTTTGATAAAAGCATCCTGCAATAGACGGATTCTATTCGATAACCTTCGCTTTGTCAATGCCTCCAAAAAATTTCTTTTCCCGTCCTTCGGTTTTGGCCGTGCGGCCATTTGGCATCACTCATCCTCCTCTTCATCCGGTCGGCCGAAAACCAGCCAGGCATTGTATCTGGCCTGTGCCTCCTGACTCTTTTTGCGCTCTTTCCATGCGTCCACATCCGAACAGATGGCCAGCATTTCATCCACCAGCATCTCCTCGCTTGTGGGACGAACGCCTTTGACATAGGCATTCATGCGATCCATTGCCCTGGGACTTTTCAGCTGTTCGGCAATCAGCACGCCCAGCTCTTTCGAGTATCCAAGTGCCGTGATGGAGGCGACCAGGCGATCCCTTGCCTCCGCCCAGATTCTCTGACTTTCTGTCAAACCTGATTCTCCTCTCTCCTGTCCTGCTCCCCAGTGAAGCGCCCTACGAACTGCTTCGAGGCTTCCTCTGTTCTCCGGTGTTCTTCCTCCGTTCCCGGCAAAGATGCGCCTGCTTTCTCATCCGAAAAAGTTCCCGGAACCCACGCAGAAAGAATGTGCTGTACATTCAGCGGTTGCAATCCGAAACATTCTCCATTCTCCCTGAGCGAATGCTTTACATCCTCCGAAACGGGATTTATAATGGCAGGCGGCCGAGTCCATGTCCGCTGACATTGGGACAGTCGTCACCTCCGGTCAGGGTCTCCCTGTCGGAAGCAGACACGGCCAAATCAGCGGCAGTCCATCCAGCAGGAGGCTTTCATGTACCGATACGAAACACATCTGCATACCGTCGAGTCAAGTCTGTGCGGCGTCACGCCGGGCAGAGAGTATCCCGCGATTTTCAAAGCCAGAGGCTATGACGGCATTTTCATTACCGATCATTTCATTCACGGGAATACCCGTCCCTCGAAAAATCTTCCCTGGCCGGAATATGTTGAAGCCTATATGAAAGGTTACATGGAAGCCCGGGCGGCCGGGGATGCCATTGGATTCAAAGTCTTTTTCGGAATCGAGGAATACTTCGACGGGGACGAATATCTGATCTATGGAGTGGACAAGGCCTTCCTACTGGCCCACCCGGACATCCCCCGGTGGACCCGTGAGCAGATGATCTCGTGGGTACATGCTGCAGGTGGGGCTGTCATCCAGGCTCACCCGTTCCGTGACCGGTCCTATATCCGAATGATCCATCTCCATCCCGAGGACATTGAGGGCATTGAGGGCATCAACACCGCCAATACCGCCAACGACAATCTGGCCGCCCTGTGTTACGCTCTCCGGTACAACCTGCTGATTCAGGCGGGATCCGATACCCATAACCGGGAGAAAATCAGTGACATGAACGGCGGCATCCTCTGTGAAAAGCCTATCCTGTCCTCCGCGGACTACGCCCGGCGCCTCCGCGCCGGAGAGAAGCCCTTCATCTTTTATCCGGAAGCTCTGTTTGACCACATGGACGGCGTTCAGGTCCATCTCCCTGCAGAAATCTGCGAATCCGGCCTCTGGAAAATGCTGCCGCAGGCGGAAATCGATCATTGGATCACCGAGGCAGGCGCCAATGCCGGCGAGTCAGGCGGTCAGCCGGAGGGAATCATCCGGCAGATTGTCACACAGCTGGGAGCGTGCCTCCCTGACCATTAATTCAATAAACAGCAGGAACGCCCATGTTCCTGCTGTTTTCTGTCAGGGCCTGATGAGATGCTCAAGCGTCTCAAACAGCACATCCGGTTCCACCGGCTTCGTCAGATGGGCGTTTAATCCGGCCTGCATACTGCGCTGTACATCCTCATCAAACGCATTTGCCGTCAGGGCAATGATGGGAATCGAGGCGGCATCCGGCCGTTCCGATGCCCGGATCCGACGGGTTGCCTCAAGGCCGTCCATCTCCGGCATCCGCATATCCATGAGGATCGCATCATAGTATCCGGGTTCATGCTGCTCATACATGTCAAGCGCAATTCGTCCGTTCTCGGCATGCTCAACCACCATCTCCCGCATGCCCAGAACCATGACCATGATTTCCGCATTGACGGCGACATCCTCCGCCAGGAGCACCCGTCGTCCCTTCAGATCTGCGATTTCGCGGGTCTGCTTTACGTTTTTCCGCTTATACACCTCACGGAATTCACTCCGAATCATACCTGCAAACAGCGGCTTGGCCACAAAGGCATCAATTCCCGCCTCTTTCGCCTGATCTCCGGCCTCATCCCAGCTGTAAGAAGTCAGGAGAATCACGGTGGATTCATCAATCCCCGATTCGCGGATCCGTTTTGCCGTCTCTATGCCGTCCATGCCCGGCATACGCCAGTCAATCAGGATCAGGTTGTACGGCTCCCGTCGAACCTGACGCATTCGGACCATGTCGATGGCCTCCGAACCGGAGAGTGCCTTTTCGCTGGTAATGCCCACCTGACCCAGAATCCGCTGCGCATGGTCACAGACCACCGGATCATCGTCAATGACCAGCACACACATGTCCTCCGCCCGCGGCATCCCGCTCTCGTCCATGTCAGTCTTCCGGTCTGAATCCATCAGGGTAACGGTCACGGTAAATGTGGGTCCGACATTTTTCTCGCTCTCCACATCGATATGCCCGTTCATCAGTTCCACAATACTCCTGGTAATGGGCATTCCAAGTCCGGTGCTTCCAAATCGGCCGGTAAAGGACACCTCCTCCTGGGAGAAGGGCTCAAACAGTTTCGGCAGGAACTCCCGGCTCATCCCGATTCCCGTATCACGCACTGTAAAACGCAGTGTGGATCTGCCGTCCATTTTGGCAATGGTCTCAACCAGGAGAGACACCGTTCCGCCCTCCGGCGTAAATTTGACCGCATTTCCGAGGATATTGATCATGACCTGCCGCAGCTTCATGTCATCACCGATGTAGTAATCATCAATCTCCCCTGAGATCCGGCAGGTATAGGTAACCCCCTTCTCCCTGCACTGTCCGCTGATGACGGTATTCACCTGTTCCAGGGTCTTTGCAAAGGAGAACTCCTCATTCTTAATACCCATTCGACCGGATTCAATCCGGCTCATGTCCAGAATGTCATTGATAATTCCCAGAAGATGGCGTGCCGAAGTTCCGATCTTCTCCAGATATTCACGCGTGCTGTCCGGCAGCCCTTCCTCACTGAGCGCAATGTTGTCAAGGCCAATGATCGCATTCATGGGTGTCCGTATTTCGTGGCTCATGTTGGACAGGAAAACCGTCTTTGCCCGGTTGGCATTCTCCGCAGCGGAAAGGGCCTCTCTGAGCGCATTCTGCCGTTCAATTTCCTTTCTCGTTTCTGCGTTCACGTCCACAAAGCCTGCACTGGCTGCATGCACGACTTTCCCGCCCGCTTCTTC
>JAFUBF010000147.1 GCA_017460325.1 Clostridia bacterium
ACTGACCCCGGGCGAGGAGGAAGAACTGGAACAGAAAAGGGTCTTTTTCCGCAATTCCGGCAAGATTCAGACCGCCCTGGATGAGGCCTGTTATCTGCTCAGTGTCAATCCGGAGGGCGGAAACACGGCGGTGGATCTGCTGAAAGAGGCGCTTCGTTCCCTGGTACCGGTGGTGGGGATCAGCGAGGAATATGAACGGGTCTATAACCGGCTGAATGAGCTCTGCTATGAGCTGGAGGATGCGGCGGGGGAACTGGACCATTTCCGGGATGAATCGGTCTTTGATGCCGGGGAGGCGGAGGCGGTCGAGGCAAGGGCGGACCTGATCCGCCGGCTTTCCCGCAAATACGGGGCCACAACGACGGAGATGATTGCCTACCGCGACCAGATCAGCCGGGAACTTGGGGAACTGGAAAGCGTGAATGAGCAGATTGACGCACTGGAAAAGGCGTACAGGACGTACGGCCGGCAGCTGCTGGACTGCTCGAAGCGTCTTTCCGCCCGGCGACATGAGGCGGCAAAGCAGTTTGAACAGCAGATGGAGGAACAGCTCCACGATCTGGGAATGAAGAATGCCCGGATTTCCTTCCGTTTTGCGGACCTGAAGGAAGGGGAGCGGATTGAGCAGCGATTCACTGCCCTTGGATATGATCAGGCGGAAATGATGTTCTGCGCCAACCTGGGACAGCCAATGAAGCCGCTGGCCAAGGTGGCCTCCGGCGGTGAGCTTTCCCGGATCATGCTGGCCCTCAAGAATCTGTCTGCGCAGAAGCCGGGGATTCCCAGAAGTATGGTCTTTGATGAGATTGATACCGGAATCAGCGGGCGCATGGCCCAGGTGGTGGCGGAGAAGATGTCGGAAATCGGGGACCATCACCAGGTGATCTGTGTGTCCCATCTGCCGCAGATTGCAGCCATGGCGGATGAGCAGTTCCTTGTCCGGAAGTTTGATACGGAGGGTGCGACGCATACCCAGGTAAGCAAACTGACCCGGGAGGAGCGGATTGTCGAACTGGCCAGAATGGTGGGGGGTGCGGATATCACCAGTGAGAGCAGCCTCCGTCATGCCGGACAGATGCTAAACGAGGCGGAGCACCGGAAAGCGGAGCTTCGGGCCAGCGTGGACAATACCTGGCCGTTGACCTGAGAGAAAAGGACGATCACTGACGGGAATCAGTGATCGTCCTTTTTGCTGTCCTCCGGAACGTACGGTGTTTTCCGGGGCTCCTGCAGGACAGATTTCAGCAGGGTTTCCGCCACGGTGCCGGTGACAATCCGGATGATGCTTTCCTGGCTGGTGCCGAAGGAGAGCAGGTTAATGCTTCCGTACCAGACGGTTTTCCGGTCGATGACGGCAAATTTCTGGTGGATGTTGTCTCTGAAGATCAGTTCACACCCGCGGCTGCGAAGATCCTGGATGGCGGCATACACTTCGCTGGAGGATTTTCCGGTGAATGCCTCGGAAGGCCGCGTAATGATGGTCACGTTCAGCGGGTGCGGGTTTTCCTCAATGGTATGGTACAGCCATCTGATCCGGTAATCCCGCATAAAGGGACTGACGATGATAAGCGAGCGGCGGGCGGCGAGAACATCGGACAGGAAGGGATCCACGAAGGTACGCTGGTCATAGATCACATCCCGGGTCAGGTAGGCATCTGCCCGGTCGCCGCAGACCCGGTAACCGAGACTCGAGTAGCCTTTGAGTCGCTTATGGTACATCCGCTCCAGCATGACCGCCTGATCATCAATGTAATCATAGACACGGACCTCGGTCTTGCCATCGTACAGCCGGTGCAGCCGCCCGGTATACTGGGCCAGGATGCCCTCCCAGGAAACGGGCATGGTCAGAAACAGGGTGTCGAGCCTGGATTCATCGAATCCCTCACCGACGAATTTTCCGGTTGCACAGACGACGACCGGCCGGTCCGTGGGGGCCGCACGCAGTTTCTGCAGCTGTTCGCCGGTATCGGAGGCGGACTGACTGCCCAGCAGCGAAAAAACCTCATGCCCCCGCGCCCGGATCAGCTCCGACAGCTTCTGTACGTGCAGGACACGTTCGCTCAGGACCAGACAGTTCCGTCCTTCCTCAAGACAGGTGAGTACATCGTCGACAATCATGCTGTTGCGAAGATCATCTTCGGCGATGGCGCTGTAGTAGGTGCCGATCTGCATCTCCCGTTCCCCGGTACTGTCCGGGAAAGTCATCCCGGTAAAGCGGGGGATCATCACATGGGTAAAGGGGCGCAGGGCGGCCTGCTCCCTGGCAGGCACCCGGTAACGAATCGGGCCCAGGTACATGGTGGTAATCGGGTCGCGCCCGTCTCGGCGTCTGGGGGTGGCGGTGAGGCCGCAGGTATACCTGGCCCGGACCTTTTTCATGACATCCTCGTATTTGACGGCAGGCACATGGTGACATTCATCCACAATGACGAGACCGTAATCCCCAACCCAGTCCGGCACGCCGCTTTTCCCGCCGAGGGACTGGATCATGGCAATGTCGATGATGCCGCTGCGGGCATTGTTCCCGGAACCAAACGTGCCTATGAGGGAGAGCACTTTTTTCCGTCCGCGCTTTCGGGGTGTTTCGGGAAGGGCTTCATGGATGTCGAGAAATTCTTCAAGCCGCTCTTTCCACTGCGTCATCAGTTCCGTTCGGTGAACCAGGATCAGAGAGGTGGTCTGTCTCCGGGCAATCAGTGCGGCGCCGATAACGGTTTTGCCAAAACCGGTCGTTGCGGAGAGAACCCCCTTGTCAAACTG
>JAFUBF010000148.1 GCA_017460325.1 Clostridia bacterium
GAACCGTCCTCTTTCCGGTGAACAGATGTCTGAACAGAAAGATCCCCGTAAAATATCCCATTGCCGCAAATCCAAAGGACATCATTTCCTGGTTTTGCATGTTCAGCAGCGAGGAAAAATGCATCCTCATATCAGCGGCCAGCAGCCGCGACAATTCCCCGTTTTGGGCCACGTGTTCCCGAATCATCTCCGAGTATCGGCTGAATGACAGAAACACGTGAAAGGGGATCAGAAAAAACGTCAGGACAAACATCAGAAGTGCCAGTCCTGCATAATGCGCTGTCAGATAGCATCCGATTCGCTTCTTATTCTGCATATCCCTGTTCCTCCATTTCCAGTATGAACACTTCCTCAAGCGACAGCGGAATTCCTTCCAGGTACACCGGTTCAAGCGCGGAAAGCCGCTCAATGGCCGTCTCTTCCCTGCATTTTGCCGTGAAGACAGACAGTTTTCCCTGCCGTTTTTCGGAATGAATCTGCATCTCTTTTCGGATTTCTTCCGGAATCTCCTGCTCCATAACAATCTGAATCTTACAGTACCGCTCGAGAACATGTTCCATGTCTCCGCTGCTGACCAGATTCCCGTTGTGGAGGAATCCCACACTGTCGCAGATGTTTTCCATCTCCTGCAGACTGTGTCCGGCCAGAATGGTGATCATGTGCTCATCCAGCAGCGTTTCCCCCAGAACCCGCTTGAACAGTTCGCGCATGACCGGATCCAGTCCGTCAAAGGTCTCATCGCACAGCAGTACCTCAGGATGACGGGAAAGCGCCAAACAGATCTGCACCCGCTTCTGTGTTCCCTTGGAAAATCCCGCAATCCGTTCATTCATGGGAAGCTGAAAACGATCACACAGTTCTCGCAGACGCCGCCCATCCTGCCGCTCATAATACGCCGACTGAAACCGCCCCATGTCGGTAATCGTGGCTCCGGTCAGAAACGTCGGTTCATCGCTGATATAGCAAATCTGCTGCTTGGCCTTTTCATTCTCGAATACTGTCTGACCATCCAGCGCTGCACAACCGCTGTCCGGTTTCAGAATACCGGCAAGAAGACGCAGCAGAGTGGATTTTCCCGCGCCATTGCTCCCGATCAGGCCGAAAATATGCCCTTCTTCCAGGGTGAGCGAAACCCGGTCCAGTGCCCTGGTCTGCCCGAAAGTCTTAGTTATCTGATCTGCCTTTATCATTTCTCTTCCTTTCCGTCATAGACATCCCTGACCAGCTGCAGGGCACACTCTCTGGATACCCCCAGTTTTTGCAGTTCTGTAAGTTCCTGTTTTACCCGCTGGCACTGCCTCATCTGCTGGTCCCGCGGGCGCGATGCCGTGTCCTCCGTCACAAAGCTGCCCTTTCCGGGGATGGAGAACGTCAGGCCTTCCTCCTCCATCATCCGGTAGGCACGCTGAATGGTATTGGGATTGATTCCCAGGCTCACAGCCACGGATCGCACAGATGGCAGCGGCGCTCCGGGTTCCAGCACACCCAGGGCGATCTGTTCGCGTACCTGCCGGCAAAGCTGCTCATAGATCGGCGTTTTATCCCTGGTCTCAATGTGAAACATGTCGTCACCGTCCTTCGAAGTGATTAACTGTATTAATACGGTTGGTACAGTGAGAGTATAGTCCCTTTCCAGAGGTCTGTCAACCCCTGTTTGAAAATTTCAAAAAAAAGAAGGATGTCCATCCCATGCACAAAGACATAAGACAGACATCCCTCCGGTTTACGGAAAAATCTTCGGTCACTGACGGGCCCCGACGCTTTCCAGACAGTCGAGAATCATTCGGACATGTGGGATGCCATCCAGGTCGAATTCCCCGGATACGACCTGAAAGCCCTGTCTTTCATAGAACGGACAGGCCTGTGTCTGCGCTTCCAGATAGATCCGGTCCGCATGAAAGCATTCCACTGCCGTCCGGATTCCTTCTCTCAGAATCCGGCTGCCCAGGCCCTGATGCCGCCGCGTTGAAATCACGCGGCCTATGGACACCTCCGGGCTCTCAACGCCGCGGTCCATCACGCGAAGATACGCAATCATTTCCTCCCCGTCCTGCAGAAAGACATGCACGGCCCCCTGATCCCTATCATCCACTTCCTGGTAGGGGCAGCCCTGCTCCACCACAAACACAGAAACCCGGAGACGAAGCAGACGGTATAGTTCCGCCAGGGTCAGTTCATCAAACCGCTTCCGGATACAGACCGGTTCGGCAGAACCGGTCCCGGGGATCTGCGTCATGCCTGTTCACCCCGATAGTTCTTCCGGCATTCCCGGCAGTAACGGGGCCAGTGCTGAATGGTGGACGGGAAGGAAAACGGACGACCGCAGGACTTGCAGGTTCTCTTGATCATCTTCCTGTATTCCTTCTTTTTTCCCTCCGTGCCGGGCTCCGTCCCGGAGGAGGCAGCCGGTTTCCCCGTCATTGCTCCCGTTTTCTTTCTCTGTTCCTGCCTGTACTTTTCACGGCATTCCGGGCAGAAGTTCGGCTGGTGGCGCCAGGACGGATCATACGGACTCGGCTTCCCGCATTCCCTGCACGGATTCGTCGGAAGTGCGCGTTCCGCTTTTGCCTCTGCCGGCCTGTCCGGTAAGGGTTTCCCTGCGGCATCCGAAACTGCATTTCCCGCCAGCTTCCCGCTTGTCTTTCCCCTGCCAAACACTATTTTCAGCCAATCAAACATGCCGTGTTCCCTCCTCTGGTTCCAGGTTTCCTCTCAGATCGTCGTTCCCGCTTTCACCTCTTCCGTGACAGCTGCCTTTCCTGAAAAGGATGCTAAAAACGGAACTCCTACCTGCATTATACCGAATTGCCCGGGAAATACAAGTGTTTTCGGCCAACCCGTTACGTTTGTTCCGTTGCACAACCGTCCTTCTTCGAAATCTTCATTGACGTTTTGTTTTCCCGAATGCTATAATGGGCGAACTTTCAGGAAAAAGAGAGGTCCTTTCTATGAATCGCAAGTATAATGTGGGAATCATCGGTGCAACCGGCATGGTCGGTCAGCGGTTTATCACCCTTCTTCATGATCATCCGTGGTTTTCCATTGCCGCACTGGCAGCCAGTAGCAGCAGTGCCGGCAAAACCTACGCCGAGGCCGTACAGGGACGCTGGGTTTTCCCTGATCCGATTCCGGAGTCCGTCCGCAACATGACGGTTCTGGATGCGGCCGATGTCGACCACGTGACGGAAAACTGTGACTTTGTATTCTGTGCCGTCAACATGCCCAAGAATGAGATCCGTGAACTGGAGGAGGCGATTGCCCGTACGGAAACGCCGGTCATTTCCAACAACTCGGCCAACCGCGGTGTCCCGGATGTTCCCATGCTGATCCCGGAAATCAACCCGCAGCATGCGGAAATCATCCCCTTCCAGCGCAAGCGTCTCGGCACCCGCTCCGGATTCATTGCCGTGAAGCCGAACTGTTCCATTCAGTCCTACGTCCCGGCCATCAGCGCCCTGCTGGATCTTGAGCCCAGCCGGGTCATCGTGTCCACGTATCAGGCCATTTCCGGTGCAGGAAAGACCTTTGAACGCTGGCCGGAGATGGTGGACAACGTCATCCCGTATATCGGCGGCGAAGAGGAAAAGAGTGAACAGGAGCCCCTCAAGATCTGGGGAACCATTGAAAACGGGCAGATTGTCCCCGCAAAGTCCCCCGTCATCTCCGCCCACTGCATCCGTGTGGCTGCCTCTGATGGACA
>JAFUBF010000149.1 GCA_017460325.1 Clostridia bacterium
GATCTGGCACGGGGCGAACCGGAATAAGGATGGCGAAAAGCAGATCATCGGTTATCTGGAACGCTTTGGTCTGAAGACGGGGTATATGCTCAGCTTCAGCTTCAACAAAAACAAAGAACCGGGGGTTCATGAGGTTCGCATCGCAGACAAACTTCTGTATGAGGGAGTTGTGTGATCTGATTTGTTCGGATGAGTGGGCAGTTACAGGATATCATCGGATTCCGGACGACTGCTTCACAGGACTCAGAAAGGAGAAAAACTTGAAAGTTTTTAATACCACAGCGGTGTGTATACCTGAAAAGCATTATATGGTTGATCTCTCTGAAAGAGTCAAAGAAATCAAAGAACTGGTAGATGCAGGAAAATATTTTACGATTAACAGAGCACGGCAGTATGGGAAGACAACCACAATAAATGCACTGGCGCTTGCCCTGCAGAATGAGTGTCTTGTCTTGAATATAAGTTTTGAGGGCCTGACCGAGGGCGGAGCGCAAACAGAAGGCGAGTTTACACAAACCTTATCTCGTCTTGTGATGGATCAGCACGAATTCTATGGGGTTGCGATACCGGATAAAATCATAAATACATTGGAGGAGTACGATAAAAGAGAATCGAACAAGCTGAAGATGGATGAATTGTACCGTACCTTCAGAAGATGGATTGCGCATAATGACAAACCGGTTATTCTTATGATAGATGAGGTTGATAAGGTTACAAATAATCAGGTATTTATCGACTTTTTAGGTTTATTGCGTGATGGATATATTGCACGGGAGGCATGGGGAATTAAAACCTTCCAGTCTGTCATCCTTGCCGGAGTAACGGATGTCAAGCACTTGAAAGGCATGATTCGGCCTGAAAGGGAGCATGAAGAGAACAGTCCCTGGAATATTGCGGCCGACTTTACAATCGACATGAGCCTCTCCGAAACAGGAATCGAGGGCATGCTGAAGGATTACGAGGCCGATCACCAGACAGGGATGAACACAGCCGCCATTGCCAGACAGATCAGGGAATACACCAACGGGTATCCGTTTCTGGTCAGCAGGATCTGCCAGTTGATTGATGAGAGAATGGTGCCGGAAACGTTCAAAGATCTATCTTCTGCATGGACGGCGGAGGGTGTGGAAACAGCGGTAAAGTTCATTGTCACGGAGGACAACACACTCTTCGATTCCATCATGGGAAAACTCAGAACCATGCCCAGGCTGAGAGGCCAGATCAGGAAGATCCTGATGGAAGGCGAAACGATAGCCACGCTTCCGGATGATGATGAACAGAAGCAGCTCCGCATGTACGGCTTTATCGTGAACAGCCACAACACAGTGGTTGTTGCAAACCGGATCTTCGAGATGAGGCTGTATAACTACTTCATCGGAGAAAGCCGTTTCGCAGAGGAACTTCGCGGTGATGCGCTGGATCACAGGCCGGAATTCATAAAGGGCGGAGAACTGAATGTTCCTCTCATTATGGAACGTTTTATTGAAACGCAGAAATTCATTCGAAATCTGGATGATCAACAGGCTGAGAAGAGGTTCCTTGAGGAAGAAGGCCGGGAAAAGTTCCTGACCTACCTGTCTCCAATCATCAATGGCGTTGGAACTTTCAGCGTGGAGGAACAGACAAGAGACAGGAAAAGAACCGATGTGGTCATTCATTATCGTGGCAAGCGTTATATCATTGAAATGAAGATCTGGCACGGGGCGAACCGGAATAAGGATGGCGAAAAGCAGATCATCGGTTATCTGGAACGCTTTGGTCTGAAGACGGGGTATATGCTCAGCTTCAGTTTCAACAAAAACAAAGAACCGGGGGTTCATGAGGTTCGCATCGCAGACAAACTTCTGTATGAGGGAGTTGTGTGATTCCCCTGGTCACCGCATACGTTCCAGATCCGGGAAAATGGAAGGAAGACCGGAAACCAGGAAAGAATTTGGCCCGGCTTGGACCTGGAAGGGTCATACCTCAGTTGGCCGGAATCACGTACTGTCGATTCCGACCGGTCTGAGGCTTTTGCAGGGACAGAACATTCCCGCCCCGGGCGGGGCAGACTGCGACGCCTCTGAATGCTGAAATTCCGGCCCGGGCCATGCCCGGGTTGTAACCGCGATCGGAGGCTGATACAATCGGCTCAGATCAATATGGAAGAGGTCAGGAGAATGGGAATTGTGAATCAGAACGAACGGGACATGCCGGTCCCGTCTTTTGCCTATACCAGCCGGCTTTTGGCATACATCATTACGGTTGATACAGACGGAGTCAGGCACAGAAGGACGATTGGCAGACTGACAGATACGACAGAGAATGAGGAACGGATGGTTCCCAATTACCTTTTCAAAGAGCATTATCCACTGCTGTGCAGGCGGAACGGTCTGGACGCAATCGTCACTCCGTATTACAAACGCATTGGCCTGTATGCGCTGACAAGGGCTGCCGCCCTGAAAACCGGCCTTGATGCGGAACTGAAGGAGGCGTTTGGTGATGAACAGGCGGACAGTATTCTCGATTACGTCATGTTTTCCCTGATGACGGAGAACGATGTCACCGAGACCTTTGAAGAGATCATGTGGTCGAATGTCCTGTTTGCCGGCAGGTGCTGCACCGATGCCTGGTATGCTGATTTTTTCCGGGAAAAGATGTCCGAGGAGGCAATTCGCGCTTTCCGGGTTCAGCGGGTCAGGCGGATGGCCGGAAACGGCCTCCGGAAAGTCTGGCTCTGCATTGACGGACTGGCGGAGGACGGGGCACGCAGGAGCGTTCTTGAAACGTCCGGGTTTCCGGAGGTGCCGGATCCGAATGCGAAAGAGATCGGCTGTCTGTATGCGGTCGATACGGAAAATCAGGACCGTCTGGTCACATACGAGGCGTATAACGGATGTGTTCCGGATATTCAGACACTTCGGAGAATGGAAGCATTTCTGTCGGATTTCGGGATTGAAATCGAAGGCATTTTTCTTCCCCGCGGGTTTGCCACAGAACGGGTGTTTGAGACCGTTGAGCAGCTCGGATGGAAGTATGTGCTGCTGCTCCCGGAGGAGGCATACGGGCATACGCAGATGCTGGAGGGGTACGGGGAAACCATAAGGTGGCGACTTGAGTATATCCTGGGAAGAAGAGCGATCTTTGGCATATCCGATCACAGGCAGCTGTTCACCTCGGAGACGAGATGCGGGAAGGTCTGTCTGATCTTTGATCCCATGATGGCAGTTGACCAGTCAACCAGGCTGATGCGGGAGATGGAGGGCGAAACGAGGAAACTGGAAGAGGCGATTGAAAAGGATGAGCCGGTAGCAATTTGTCCCGAATGTCAGCCGTATCTTTCCATAGAGGGCGAAGGAAAAGACAGGAAAGTGGTCATGGGTCGTGAAGTCATGTCCAGGCGCATGAAGGCCAACGGTTTCTTTACGCTTGCAATCTCTGAGGAGGTCACGCCCAATCTGACTGCGCAGCTTTTCAAAGACCGGGATGACATCGAAACAGAGCTCAGGATTCTCCGGGCACGGATGGGCGGTGTTTCCGGAGGTGTGCCCGGGACGGAAGGTATTTACGGCAGGCTGGCAGTCTCGTTTATTTCAGGGATTATTCGGGCTGAAATCATGGACAAATTAGAGATGGCGAATACTGAAACTGATATTGAAACCGATACAGATACGGATAATGGTACGGAGCTGTTTTTCTGGGATCTGGAGAGAATCGATATCATCCGTATGTCGAATGGCGAATACAAAACCTCGGGATTTTTCACGAAAGTCCAGAAGAAGCTCTTCGAATTGTATGGCCTGAAACTGAAGGACATCGTACGTCTGGGAAAGGAAAACGACGAAAGACTGGAGTTATCTGCCGGAAATCTGGGGGACGGACAGGTGATCCTGAAAAACTCACGTGAAAAAGAGCCAAAGACGGCAAAGAGGGAGAAGGCTGCCCCGAAGGAGAAGGAGTCCCTTCAAGGCGTGACCCCGCAGAAACCGGAAGGGAAGGCCGGCAGGCCAAAGGGGATAAAGGATACAAAGCCGCGTAAACCACGATCTGACAAAGGGAAAAAGCGCGGGGCGTACAGAAAAAAGACAACGTGACATGGCAGAGGGGACGCGGGGCAGGTGCTTCGTTTCTGCAGCGGCCATTGGTCCGGCCGGGTCTGTGGCGGTTTTTCCGGGAATGTCCATGCAGTCGTTTCATCCATGACCTGCAGGGCAGTTCCCGGAATTCGCTAAAATAGGGCTTTACTTTTGGTCCGAATCCAGTTAAACTAGGGCAGTCTTAAACGCAGTGAGGCAGGACGCGTCTGCAGGATGCCGCAAAGAGAGCCGGAGAAGGTGGGAACCGGCGGGCCAGTGCAGAACGGGATCACCTGTTTAGCGGCCTTTCTGAGCCTGGAGGTCAGGGAAGGACGGAGCAGCTCCGTTACAGCAGTGAGTGGATGCCAAGGCATCAAATTGGGTGGTACCGCGATTAAGCTTCGTCCCATAACGGGGGAAGTTTTTTCTTTTTGGCAAAGCAGCGGCAGGCCTGCCTGTCCGTTCTTTAGGAAACAGAGGAGGAACAGTATGTATCAGAAGGTTTCCACAGACATGAATTTCGCGAAACGCGAAGAGGAAGTCCTTGCGTTCTGGCGGGAAAACGAAGTGTTTCACAAGATGATGAAACTGCGGGAGGGCGAGGAGCCGTTCACATTCTATGACGGACCGCCCACTGCCAACGGCAAGCCGCATATCGGGCATGTACTGACCCGCTCCATCAAGGACGTGATCCCCAGATACCGGACCATGAAGGGGTATGATGTTCTGCGCAAGGCGGGTTGGGATACCCACGGACTGCCGGTGGAGCTGGAGGTGGAAAAGCAGCTGGGACTGGACGGTAAGCCGCAGATTGAGAGTTACGGCATCGAGCCGTTCATCAAGGAATGCAAGAAATCCGTCTGGAAATACAAGACCGAGTGGGAAGAGATGAGCGAGCGGGTCGGTTTCTGGGCCGACATGGAGCACCCGTACATCACCTATGAGGACAACTACATTGAGTCTGAATGGTGGTCCCTCAAGCAGATTCATGAAAAAGGACTGCTTTACAAGGGACACAAGATTGTGCCGTACTGCCCGCGCTGCGGAACGGCGTTGTCGAGCCATGAGGTCGCCCAGGGATACAAGAATGTCAAGGAAACCTCTGCCACCGTTCGATTCCGGGTGGAGGGGGGAGGACAATACTTACCTGCTGGCCTGGACCACGACGCCGTGGACCCTGCCCTCCAACCTGGCACTGTGCGTCAATGCCAATGAGATGTACGCCCTCTTCCGGGCCGAGGATGGCCGTCAGTACATCATGGCCAAGGCCCTGATTCCCTCTGTCTTCGGCGAGGAGGCCAAAGTCGAGGTCCTGGAGGAGATGCAGGGATACGAGCTGGTGGGAACGGAGTATGAGCCCCTCTTTGATTACGGCAAAAAGGTTCTCAAGGAGGACGAGCGTGCCTGGTTTGTGGTCAGCGATGACTATGTAACGACCGGGGATGGTACCGGCATTGTTCACATCGCGCCGGCGTTCGGTGAGGATGACTACCGCGTCTGCAAGGCCAACGATCTTCCGTTTATCATGTTCGTGGATGCCCAGGGCTGCATGACCACAGAGACGGACTGGCCGGGCGTCTTTGTGAAGGATGCCGACCGCCTGATCCTTGACAACCTTGAGTCCCGTGGGCTGCTGTTTGCCGCCCTGCCGTTTGCCCATGACTATCCGTTCTGCTGGCGCTGTGACACGCCGCTGATCTACTATGCCCGTTCCAGCTGGTTTATCCGGATGACGGCGGTGCGTGACAGCCTGATGGAGAATAACCGCAACGTCAACTGGATGCCGGACAACATCAAGGAAGGCCGTATGGGCAACTTCCTTGAGAATGTCATTGACTGGGGCCTGTCCCGTGAGCGTTACTGGGGCACGCCGCTGCCGGTATGGGTCTGCCGGGACTGTGGAAAGATCCATGTCATCGGCAGCCGCGAGGAGCTGTGCAAGCTCGGGCACAATATGGACCCGAACATCGAACTGCACCGTCCGTACATTGATCAGGTGGTCCTGACCTGTCCGGACTGCGGCGGGGACATGATCCGTGAAAAAGAGGTCATTGACTGCTGGTATGATTCCGGCTCCATGCCCTTTGCCCAGTGGCACTATCCGTTTGAAAACCAGGATAAACTCGAGGAGCGGTTCCCGGCCAACTTTATTTCGGAGGCCATTGACCAGACCCGCGGCTGGTTCTACACCCTGCTGGCGATCTCGACCTGTCTGTTTGATACCAATCCGTTTGAGAACTGCATTGTCATGGGACATGTGCAGGACAAGGACGGCCAGAAGATGAGCAAGCACAAGGGGAACGTTGTGGATCCCTGGAGCGTGCTGAATGTACAGGGCGCCGATGCGGTCCGCTGGTTCTTCTACAACAACGCGGCGCCGTGGCTGCCCAACCGTTTCTACGCCAAGGCTGTGGAGGAGACCCAGCGCAAGTACATGGGAACCCTCTGGAATACCTATGCCTTCTTCATCCTGTATGCGGAGATCGATCAGTTTGATCCCAAGGCGCATCCCCTGGATGAGGTGGAGCTGTCCCTGATGGACCGCTGGGCATTGTCCAAACTCAACACCCTGATCGAAACGGTGGATGAGCATCTGGACAATTACCGGATCACCGAGGCGAGCCGCGCCATGGCGGAGTATGTGGATGAGCTGTCCAACTGGTATGTCCGCCGCAGCCGTGAGCGTTTCTGGGGCAAGGGAATGGCCGGCGATAAGGAAGCGGCCTTTGCGACCCTGTACCATATCCTGGAGACCCTTTCCCGCCTGACGGCACCGTTTACGCCGTTCATGGCTGAGAGCATGTACCGCAATCTGGTGTGCAGCGTGGACAGCGAGGCCCCGATTTCCGTCCATCTGACGGATTTCCCGGAGTGCGATGCGTTTGCCATTGATCATGATCTGGAAGAGCACATGAGCGACCTGCTGGATGTGGTTGCCCTGGGCCGTGCCGCCCGTAACGAATCCGGGCTCAAGGTCCGCCAGCCCCTGACCCGGATGATCGTCAGCGGACGGTCTCTGCCGGATGAATTCTGCGAACTGGCCGAGGATGAGCTGAACGTCAAGCATGTGGAATTCGCGGAGGATACCACCGCCTTCATGACCTACCAGCTGAAGCCGCAGATGCGGACGCTGGGCAAGAAGTACGGAAAGCTTCTGAAGGCCATTGGCGAGCATCTTTCCACCCTGGATGGCAACGAGGTCGTGGCGGCCTTCGAGGATGGCAAGACCATCTCCTTCGAGCTGGAGGGAACCGAAGTGGTCCTGGAGCAGGAGGATGTGCTCACCTCCCCGATGAAGAAGCCGGGATACGTGGTGGCCACGGAAAAGGATGTCACGGTGGCCCTTGACACCACCCTGACGGAGGAGCTGATCGCCGAGGGCTTTGCCCGGGAGGTGATCTCGAAAGTTCAGACCATGCGCAAGGAGGCGGGCTTTGAGGTCACAGACCGGATTGTGCTGGCCATGAAGACGGAGGATGCGAAGCTGAAAGCGGCGGTCCATGCCTATGAGGAGGCCATTTGCCGCGGTGTGCTGGCACTTTCCGTGGACGAGGGAACCCTTGAGGGCGGCGTTTCCAAAGAGTGGAACATCAACGGCGTTGAGGCGGAACTGTCGATTCGGAAAGCGTGAGGAACGAGATTGGATTACCGGAAAATTGTCATTGCCGGGGCGGGCGCATATCACTTTGCGCCCGCCATTTTGGAAGACCTCTTTGTCCGTTTCCGACTGCCCTGTGAGATCTGGTTTGTGGATGCGGATCTGGACATGGCGGAGCTGACGGCCAGGGCGGCACAGGCTCTGGCCAGAGGCTTTGGGACGGAGGCCCGGTTTTACTATACGACGCAGCTGAAAAAGGCGGTCTTCGGGTCGGATGCGATCATTGTATGCGCCGACTTTCTGGATGAGGCGGCCTGGCAGAGCGACTGCGAGATGCTGAGTGAGATCGGCCTGGGAAAACAGGTCCGGCTCTACGGCGGTCTGGGCGGCCTGATGCAGTCCCTGCGGGTCGGGGAATTCATGGCCAAACTGGCAGAGGAAATGCAGGATTCCTGCGACCCCGGGGCGCGTCTCATTCTCTGTGACAGCAGCTATGGCGGCATGCAGGCAGGGCGCATGGCAGATGCCATGTCGACCTTTTATGGCATTCCGACGCTGGCCCTTTCGGGCAGCAGTGAGGTAACAGGGGAGAAGCTTTCCCTGTACCTGGAGGTGCCGCGGGAATCCCTTCATGTCGTGACGGCGGGACTCGGCGCGTTTCAGTGGGTGACGGAACTGCGGGATCTGCGCACCGGCGAATCCCTGATTCCGCGCTGCATGAAAGAGATGCAGGAGGACAGCCGGGAGGAACTGGCGGCCCAATACATCGACTTTTATGATGCCATTCCGGCGGGGCGGCACTGCATGCAGTATGAACTGCTGGCGGACACCCCGCTGAGCCCCCGGCGGACGGTCATTTATTCCGGGGTCGGGGCCGGGGACTATGAACTGCGCAAGCGGAATCTGGCCCTGCTGACTGTGCACGGGCCCCTCAGCCCCAAAGGCTCTGCGGCCTGGGGACAGATTCGGACCAGTGGACTGACCAGTGTGCGTCCGGTGGAAATCCTGCAGGCGCTCTGGAATCCGGACAAAAAAGCCGTCGTGCCCAATCTGGGGATGCCCTGTGACGGGGCAATCGGCGGGGTTCCCGGGGGACGCTTCGTGGAGGGCCCGGCAATCATTGAAAACGGCCGGGTTCACGGCACGAGGGTACAGCTGCCGGTGGAACTGGAGGATATACTGGCGCAGATTTCCCTTTGCAACCGCCTGTACGCGGAGGCGGCTGTTTCCGGAAACCGGGACGCGCTCCGGGAAGGGCTTGAAATCGATCCTGCCCTGACCGGTATTGATCTTCTGTACGCAGAGGATGTGCTGGAGCGGATGATGGAAAAGCAGAAGGAAAGTCTGCCGCGTTTTTTCTGAGAATTGCACCTGTCCGGGCCTGGCCCGGACGTGTTGTATTTGGAGGTTGTGCATGTTTTTGGCGGATGGTTGGACGGATTATGAGGTACTGGACTGCGGTGGGGGCGAAAAGCTGGAGCGCTGGGACAGGGTCTGTCTCAGGCGTCCGGATCCCCAGGCCATCTGGCCTGCCCGGCAGCCGGAAATCTGGGGACAGACGGAGGCGTGGTACCATCGCAGCGAGCGGGGCGGCGGAAACTGGGAATTCATGAAGCCGCTTCCGGAGCGGTGGACCCTTCACTACCGCGAGCTGTCCTTTTACGTCCGTCCCACCGGGTTCAAGCACACCGGTCTGTTCCCGGAGCAGGGAGCCAACTGGGACTGGATGGCCGGTCTCATCCGGGAGCGGGTCACGGAAGGGCGGCCGGTCCAGGTGCTCAATCTGTTCGGGTATACCGGCGGGGCCACCATGGCCTGTGCATCGGCGGGGGCCAGCGTGTGCCACGTGGATGCGGCAAAGGGGATGGTACAGTGGGCGAAGGAGAACCGGGAACTGTGCGGGATCCCCGAAACGAGAACGCGCTGGATCGTGGAGGATGCCCGGAAATTTGTGGAGCGGGAGATCCGGCGGGGCCATTTCTACGACGGCATCCTGATGGATCCCCCGTCCTATGGACGCGGACCGGGAGGCGAAGTGTGGCGCCTGGAGGATGAACTGTATTCGCTGGTGGAGGTCTGCTCCCGTGCCCTGTCCGATGCGCCCCTGTTCTACCTGATCAACGGGTATACCACCGGCTTTCAGGCCTCGGTTCTGGGGAACATGCTGGATATGACGGTGGTCAGGCGCCTGGGCGGGCAGGTGACGGCAGATGAACTCTGCCTGCCGGTCCGGGCAGGGGGCGTTTTGCCCTGCGGCACCAGTGGCAGGTGGCAGATCGGATGAGTACTGTGCCGGAAATTCGGGTCATTTATGAGGACAATCATCTCCTGGTGGTTTCAAAGCCGCCCAACATGCCGACGCAGGCGGATGATTCCCACGACCCGGATCTGCTGAGCGAAATGAAGGCCTATGTGGCAAGGAAATACCAGAAGCCCGGGGCGGTCTATCTGGGACTGGTGCACCGTCTGGACCGGCCCGTGGGCGGTCTTCTGGTGCTGGCCAGGACCGGCAAGGCGGCGCAGCGCCTGTCCGGGCAGGTTCAGGCGAAAACCATGAACCGGGAATACCTGGCCGTAGTGCGGGGTCGGCCCGTGTCCGGGGAACTGCACGACTGGCTCCTCAAAGACCCGGCGGACAATATGGTCCGGGTGGTCCCGGCCAATGTGCCGGGGGCGAAGGAGGCCAGGCTGTCCTTCCGGGTGCTGGGCAGCGCGGAGGGGTGCTCCCTGGTGCGGGTCCGGCTGTATACCGGCAGGAGTCACCAGATCCGGGTGCAGCTCAGTCATGCCGGGTTCCCCATCTGGGGAGATGCCCGGTACGGCCGCGGCCGGCCGGGGGAGCAGATCGCGCTGTGGGGGACTTTTCTGACCCTTGAACATCCCACACGGAAGGAAGAGATGCACTTTTTTTCCCCGCCGCCGGAGAGGGAGGTGCCATGGTCCGCCTTTTCCTCGTATATACAGATGATTGATCGACCGGCCGATGGC
>JAFUBF010000150.1 GCA_017460325.1 Clostridia bacterium
ATCCACCGAATGCGATACCACACAGACCAGTCCGCCCTCTGCCTTTTGCTCCCGGATAATTTGCCGTACGCCGGGGAAACAGCGGGGGATTCTCTCCCTGACAAAGCTCTGCCAGATCTCGTATTCCCGGTCCACTTCCTCCGCCGTCAGATGAAGACTGTTCTCGCAGTATTCAAGAAACCCGGGCCTGAAATTCAGCCTGAAATAATCCTCCAGGGACACATAGCCGTGGTATGGCCTCATGGCGGCAAGGGCTGCCAGAAAAGCCGGATAGTGAATTCCCCTCGTGCTGTCCACAACCGTATCATCATGGTCCAGAATCAGACATTTATACCGCATGCTTTTCCTTTCTGTATTTCCCGGCCGGTCACCTGCCGGGCCTTACTTCGTTTATCCGCTGTCGCCGTTTCCGGGCTCCCGCTCCATCGCCATGATGCGCCCGGTTCTCCTCAAAAATCCAGATTGTTAACCGGCAGCGCTCATGATATAATCACCGCAAAACAAAAGGGAGGCGCACCCATATGCAGATCAAAAAACTGGACAGAGGATGGACCCTTTCCGTCCTCGGCAAAAACGTTTACAACATTTCCGAATCACCCGTTGAAACGCGTGTTCCTTCCAGCGTATACAGTACCCTGCTGGAACACGGACTGATTCCTGACCCATTTTACCGCGACAATGAGCTTTTGGCAACGCGTCTCCTTGAAAATGATTTTGAGTACGAGACGGTTTTTACCCTCAGCGCCGATGAAATCCGGGATCATGCCGTTCTGCTCCGCTTCTGCGGAATTGATACGCTGGCGGACATTTATCTGAACGATGTCATCATCGGATCGGCCGATAACATGCACCGGACCTGGGAATTCGAAATCTCCGGATTTGTATCGCCGGATGTTCCCAACCGTCTCCGGGTGCACCTTTTCTCCCCCACACGCTTCATTCACGCAGAAAACGAGCGCTGCCCGGTGGGCGCTTCCTCCGATGCCATGCCCGGATTCCCGCATCTGCGTAAATCCGCCTGCATGTTCGGCTGGGACTGGGGCCCGCGTCTCCCGGATGCCGGACTGTTTCGCCCGGTGGAACTGGTCCTGATCAGGACCGCGCGGCTTGAATCCGTCGGGATCCGCCAGATTCACCACCGTCAGGATGGTGAGGTTACCGGTGTTACACTCCGGCTGGATGCGAACGTCGAATTCACCGCTCCCACCTCCATGAACTTCTGTTCCGTCAGCACGGAGGTGGTTGCGCCGGATGGCACCACTTTCACTGCCGTCTGTGAATGCCCCGATCCGGTCTGTTTTGCCACCCTGAATGAGTCTCTGGCCGCCCCCGGTGTCATCCGTCCCCAGGTGCACACGTTCCTTTCCGTTGAGATCGAGCATCCGGAACTCTGGTGGCCCAACGGATACGGTGCGCAGCCTCTGTACACGGTTACAACGGAGCTCTGCGATGAAAATGGTGAGGTACTGGATACCATCCGAAACCGGATTGGCCTGCGTACCCTCACCGTGAATACCGATCCCATGCCCGGCGAGCAGTTTGATTCCCACATGACCGATCAGACACCGGATCTGGACGATGGCAGCAATCTGCTCCTCTTCCACGGTGACCGGAAGCACCTTTCCCTCACAAGGAACGATAAGCCCCTGGAAGGGCGCAACTTTGCCTTTGAGGTCAACGGCCTGCAGATCTTCGCCATGGGCGCCGATTACATTCCCGAGGACAACCTCCTGACCCGCGTCACCCGGGAGAGGACCGATCTGCTTCTTTCCACCGCTCAGGAGTGCCATTTCAACTGCATCCGCATCTGGGGCGGCGGTTATTTCCCGGATGACTTTTTCTACGATCTCTGCGATGAAAAAGGCCTTCTGGTCTGGCAGGATATGATGTTCACCTGTGCCTCCTATGATCTTAGCCCGGCCTTTATCCGGAATGTGGACGCCGAAATGCGCCAGAACATCCGGCGCCTCCGAAATCATGCCTGTCTTGCCCTGTGGTGCGGGAACAACGAACTGGAAACGCAGTATGAATTCGGTTCCTGGCCCAAAACCCGGAAACAGTTCTACGATTACATTCGACTCTTCGAGGATCTGATTCCGCAGATCGTCTCCGAGGAAGCCCCGGATGCCTTCTACTGGCCCTCCTCTCCTTCCTCCGGCGGAAACTTTGAAAACAGCAGTGCCGAGAACTGCGGCGATAC
>JAFUBF010000151.1 GCA_017460325.1 Clostridia bacterium
CCCGCATCAGCTTCTCCCGCATTTCCGGCGGTGCACCGGCAATCCGCTCCGCGTACTTTTCCTCCACCTCCTGCCGGAGGAAAGGCTTCAGAAGTTTATCGCACTGTTCATGATCCCTTCGGGCCAGGCGGATTTGTTCCCGGTTTTCCTGAATGACTTTCTGCAGTCTCTCCCGCTCCGGGCCGGATGCACCCCGGAGCGCTTTTTTTGCCTCTGAAATAGCATCCTTATAGGACTTTATACCGGCCGCAATGCGATGGCCCTTGAAATAAACGGAGCCCGAGGTAATGTTATACAGGCGGATAATGCTCCTGCCGGTCGTCGTCTTTCCGCAGCCGGATTCGCCGACCAGTCCGAACACCTCTCCTTTCCGGATCTCGAAGCTGACATCATCCACCGCTTTGTTGCTGCCGAAATACTGGCAGAGATGATCCACTCTCAGCATTGGTTCCGTCATGCCTGCGCCTCCATTCTGGCCTTCATTTTCTCAATTCGGTGTCGTACACTCTCCGGCATCTCCACCTTCGGTGCATCCTCATGCAACAGCCAGGTGGCTGCCCAGTGCGTCGGGGTAATCGGGAACTCCGGCGGCTGCTCTTCAAAGTCAATCTGCATGGCATACCGGTTGCGCTCTGCAAAGGCATCCCCTTTCGGCGGATAAATCATGTTGGGCGGTGTTCCCGGAATCGCCTCCAGACGATCCTTCGTATCCAGATCCGGCATGGAACTGAGCAGGGCCCAGGTATAGGGATGCGCGGGACTGTAGAAAACTTCCTCGGCCGTGCCATATTCCACAATGCGCCCTGCATACATGACCGCAATCCGGTCCGCCATGTTGGCCACCACACCCAGATCATGGGTGATGAAAATAATCGAGAGATGACGTTCCTTCTTGATTCGGTTGATCAGCTCCAGAATCTGCGCCTGAATCGTCACATCCAGCGCCGTCGTGGGTTCATCGCAGATAAGAACATCCGGATCCGCCGCCAGCGCAATGGCGATCACGATTCTCTGGCGCATGCCGCCGGAGAACTCGAAGGGATACTGTCTGTACCGCTTCTCCGGTTCCGGAATTCCCACCTCCTCCATGAGCCGCAGGGCCCGTTCCCGGGCCTCCCAGGGGGTCACATCCGTCACCATCCCGACGGCACTGTCATGAATCGACGCAAGTATGATTTCTGTCCTTCTCTCACTGGTCACTTTCGGAGGATTCCTGAAATGGTCGATCATGTCTTCAATCAGGCTGGTCAGGTTTCCCCTGACCCGCTCCAGCTCAATGACGCCGGGCATTGGCACCGTCCAGCTTTTTCCTTTCGCCTGCCGCCGTTCGGCCTTTTTCAGTTCCCGCTCATATCTGGCCTGTTTTCGGGGATTGTGCCGTTTTCCGTCCTCATAGGTGCGTATTTGCCGGTTCAGCGTACCGGCAAAGGTGCAGGCTCTTGAATCCCGGATGGGATCAATGGGATCAATGCAGGCCGAAACGGCAGCACACATCTTTGCCGCATGCTTCTTCAGGGCCTCAACTCCGTCCGATTTGAGAACGCCAAGACCGGATTCAAGAATCTCCACCGCCTCTGCCCGGGCTCTGGCAATCTGTTCATCCTTTTTCCGGATTGCCGCCTCCGCATCTGCCCGGATGAGGGAATCCATGTTTTCCGGAATGTCCGGGCATGCCCGCCGGAGCAGCTCTGCCCGGTCCGGCTTCTTTTCCAGAATCGCCTGGATCCGGCGGATCAGAGAGCGGAGCCGCTCCGGCGCCGTGCCGGCACCGGGATCCTCCAGAACAGCCCGGAGCTCGGTCATCTCCTCCTCGCCAAGGGCATCCGGATGCAGCGCATGCTCCGCGTACCCCAGAATCTTCTCCGGCATTCCGGATGTGTCCGCATTTTTTTCGATCAGAAACGCCAGACGCTCCATGACGGGCACCGCCCGGGCCAGTGCCTGGCGGGCATCCGTACTGGCCTTCTCCACCGCCCCCAGGCGGCTCTCCATGTTCCGGTACTGCTCCATTTCCCGGCTGATCTCTGCTTTCCGCTCCGGGTATCTCTCCTGCATATACGTTTCAAGCAGATGTGTCCGTTCCCGGAACGCGTCCCGGCTGTTATGCCGGCGCATCCGGCTTTTGAGAATCATGGCCTCGGTCAGCTGCTTGCCCACCCGCATGATGGGATTGAGGCTGGAGAGCGGATCCTGGAACACCATCGCCAGTCGGTCCCCTCTCAGACGGCAGAATTCTTCCTCATCAATCTGCAGAAGATCCATGCCATCATAGAGACTCGCGCCGCCCTCCGTAACGGCATTGGCCGCCTGAATGCCGAGAATGGCCTTGGAGGGGACTGATTTTCCGGAGCCGGATTCGCCCACAATGGCCAGTGTCTCCCCTCTGTACAGGTCAAAGGAGATCCCCCGGACCGCCTGCACCTTGCCGGCCGCCGTCTTAAAGCTGATACGCAGGTCCTGCACCTGCAGTTTCTTCTCAAACTCTTCCATTATTCAGCTCCTCTCAGACTCGGATTGAACGCATCCCGCAGCCCGTTTCCAAAGAGATTCAAGGAAACCTCAAGAAGCGAGATAAACAGCGCCGGGAAGAAAATGATATAGGGATCTGTGGC
>JAFUBF010000152.1 GCA_017460325.1 Clostridia bacterium
TACAGGGCGCGGTTCAGCTTGTCATCATACCCGATGGCCTCGCCTGTTGACTTCATCTCCGGGCTCAGGTAGGCATCCAGGCCCTTGATCTTGTTGAAACTGAATACCGGCACTTTCACATAGTGGCGCTTCTTCTCCTCCGGATACAGGTCAAAGAATCCCTGCTCCTTGAGGCTCTTGCCGAGGATCACCTCTGTGGCAATGTCCGCCAGGCTGTACCCCGTGGCCTTGCTCAGGAACGGAACCGTCCGGCTTGAGCGCGGATTGACCTCGATGATATAGACCTGATCGTGCTCATCCACAATGAACTGAATGTTGTAAAGACCCACGATGCCGATTCCAAGTCCCAGCTTCTTGGCATACTGAAGGATAATGCCCTTCACCTTGTTGCTGATGCTGAACGTCGGGTAGACGGAAATGCTGTCGCCGCTGTGGATGCCGGTGCGTTCCACCAGTTCCATGATGCCGGGCACAAACACGTCGCGCCCGTCGCAGATCGCATCTACTTCCACTTCCTTGCCGCGGATATACTTATCCACCAGCACCGGCTTATCCGCGTCAATTTCAACCGCCGTCTTGAGGTAATGACGCAGCTGGGACTCATCGCCCACAATCTCCATGGCGCGGCCGCCCAGAACAAAGCTGGGACGTACCAGCACCGGATAGCCAATTTCCTTGGCCGCCGCCACACCGTCCTCAATCCGGGTCACCGCCCGGCCCTGAGGCTGGGGAATATTCAGTTCCATCAGAATCTTTTCAAACGAATCCCGGTTCTCCGCCCGCTCAATGGCATCGCAATCGGTCCCGATGATCCTGACCCCGCGCTCCATCAGGGGGGCGGCCAGGTTAATGGCGGTCTGGCCACCCAGGGAGGCAATGATTCCCTCCGGCTTCTCAAAGTCGATGATGGCCATGACATCCTCCGGCGTCAGCGGCTCAAAATACAGCTTATCCGCCGTGGTGTAGTCGGTCGAGACCGTTTCCGGATTGTTGTTGATGATGATGGACTCATAGCCGGCCCGGCGGATGGTCTGCACCGCGTGAACCGTGCTGTAATCGAATTCCACGCCCTGTCCGATACGGATGGGGCCGGCACCCAGGACGACAATCTTCTTCCTGTCCGTGAGAATGGAATCGTTCTTTCCACTGTAACTTGAATACAGATAGGCGATATATTTCCCGGTATGCAGGGTATCCACCATGCGGAACACCGGCACAATGCCGTTCTTTTTCCGCAGCGCGTACACCTCGGTATCCCGGACACCCCACAGTTTTCCGATCTCCTCATCCCCAAAGCCCATGACCTTGGCCTCGCGCAGCAGGTCAATATCACCTTTGGCTGCCTCAAGGCGCTTTTCCATGTCCGTGATCTTCTTAATGCTTTCGAGGAAAAGTTCGGTAATCATGGTCCGCTCATGCACCGTTTCAATAGGTACACCCCGGCGAATGAGTTCCGTCACGGCATACAGGCCATCTGCCCGGAATTCGGTGACATAATCCAGCAGCTGTTCCGTGGTATAGGTATCGAACTGTGCGAGATGCAGGTGGCAGACACCCGTTTCAAGGCTTCTGACACTCTTGAGCATGCACTCCTCCAGCGTGCTGCCGATACCCATGACCTCACCGGTCGCCTTCATCTGCGTGCCCAGCTGATTGCTGGCCGAGGTGAACTTGTCAAAGGGGAAGCGCGGGAACTTGGCCACGATGTAGTTGAGGCTCGGTTCCATGGCGGCGTTACCGCCGGCCACCGGGATTTCCTCCAGGAGCATGCCCATGGCCACCTTGGCCGTTACCCGGGCAATGGGATATCCGCTGGCCTTGCTGGCCAGAGCGGAGGAGCGGCTGACGCGGGGATTGACCTCGATCAGGTAGTATTTGCTCGAATTGGGATCCAGCGCAAACTGCACATTGCATCCGCCCTCGATCTTCAGTTCACGGATGATGCGGATGGCACTGTCATTGAGCATCTTCAGATCCGCATCCGACAGGCTGAGAATCGGCGCCACCACCACGCTGTCACCGGTATGCACGCCCACCGGATCCACATTTTCCATGCCGCAGATGGTAATTGCCCGGTCGCTGGTGTCGCGCATGACCTCAAACTCGATTTCCTTATAGCCCCGTACACTTTTTTCCACCAGCACCTGATGCACCGGGCTCAGGCGGAACGCGTTTGTACCGATCTCAATGAGTTCCTCTTCGTTATTGGCAAAGCCGCCGCCGGTACCACCCAGCGTAAACGCGGGACGCAGCACCACCGGGTATCCGATGTCAAGCGCCGCCTTTTTCGCTTCCTCCAGGTTATAGGTGATCTCGCTGGGGATGACCGGTTCGCCGATGCTCTCGCACATCTCCTTGAACAGTTCCCGATCCTCCGCCCGTTCAATGCTCTTGCTTGGGGTTCCCAGGAGCCGGACGCCGCATTCCTGCAGGATGCCCTTGCGTTCCAGCTGAACGGCCAGATTCAGTCCGGTCTGCCCGCCGATGCCGGGCACGATGGCATCCGGGCGCTCATAGCGCAGTATCTTGGCAATGTATTCAAGTGTCAGGGGCTCCATGTAGACCTTGTCCGCAATGGACGTATCCGTCATGATGGTGGCCGGATTGGAGTTGCACAGAACAACTTCGTATCCCTCTTCCTTCAGTGCCAGACAGGCCTGCGTCCCTGCATAGTCAAACTCCGCCGCCTGCCCGATGACGATGGGGCCGCTCCCGATAATGAGTACCTTCTTCACATCAGTCCGCTTTGCCATATTTCTCATCCTCCTCCTGATAGACAATCCTGCCATGATGTACCGTTTTCAGACACCGGCCGAATACCCTGTGTCCCTGGAAGGGCGTTGCCTTGCCCATGGACGCAAATTCTTCCGGACGAATCTCATATTCCGCCGCCAGGTTCCACACACAGTAATCTGTGTCCCGGACCGGCAGCCCGAAGCGCCGCCTCGGCGCCATGGTCATCAGATCAACAAGGCGCTCAAGGCTCAGAATGCCCCTGCGCACAAGGCCCGTGTACAGCACCGGGAACGCACACTCAAGACCCACGATGCCAAACGCCGAACCGGACAGTCCACGGCTTTTTTCCTCCGCGCTGTGAGGTGCATGGTCGGTGGCGATCATGTCAATGGTCCCATCCAGCAGCCCCTCCACCAGTGCCTCCCGGTCCGCTTTGCTGCGAATGGGCGGGTTCATGCGGAAACGCCCGTCCTCCTCGAGATCATTTTCATCCAGCAACAGGTAGTGCGGCCCGGTCTCGCAGGTCACGTTCACGCCCCTGCGCTTTGCCTCACGGATCAGGTCCACGCTTTCCCGGCAACTGATGTGGCATACATGATACGCACAGCCGGTTTCCTCGGCCAGCTTCAGGTCTCTGGCAATGGGCCCCCACTCGCTCTCCGAGCAGATGCCCTTATGCCCATGCGCCCGGGCATATTCTCCGTCATGGATGTATCCGCCCCGGACCAGGGTATTATCCTCGCAGTGTGCCGCAATGATCTTTCCCAACACCCTGCAGCGCTCCATCAGGGAACGCATCATGCTCTCGCTCTGCACGCCCCTGCCATCATCGCTGAATGCGGCAACCCTGGGGGCCAGCACCTCCAGGTCCGCCGGCGTCTCGCCCCGCTCACCGACCGTCAGAGCGCCGTACGGATAGATGTCCACCAGATCCCCTGCCGACGCAATCAGGCGTTCCTCTTCCATGAGATGCTCAACACTGTCCGGCACCGGATTCAGGTTCGGCATGGTCAGCACCGTCGTATACCCGCCCCGCGCGGCCGCCCGGCTGCCACTTACCATTGTCTCCTTATAAGAAAATCCCGGCTCTCTGAAATGCACGTGCACGTCACAGAAACCAGGAAAAGAAACATATTCATCTGTAATACGGACAATACAGCCGCTTTTATCAACGGATAAGGGGCGCGAACTTTCATATCTTGTCATTTCGTCCATTCCTCCTCCCGAACCACCCATTTGTCATCCGGCACGTTCCTGCCGGAACCTGACAAACTGACGCCCTGCGTCAGACTTTGTTGTCCTCATCGTCTGCCGCCCGGCGCTGAAACTGTTCAGTACCAAAGCCTCACCGTCTGACTCCGTGCCTCAGGATTCCCTTCAGGTTTCCCCAGCGGGTAACCGCATCCGCGATTCCGGGAACGAAAAGGTTTTTCGTCCGGACAGTCCAAATCAGGCTGAAAGCTTTACATCGCGCTATTTTTTACCACAATCTCTGTTCTCTGTCAATATAAAAATCTTCCATGCCCTTTTTTCCGTCAATCTCTCCAAAAAGTCATGAATTTCTTTCCGATGTGCAGCGCGTCCGAAACGAATGGTAAAGTTTTAAGCATCTTTGTAATTTCCCCTGTTTTCCCGAAATAAGGTGGTTCCTCAGCTTGACAATCCACAGGATAACCTGTATTCTGCCCCTGTTCATTAAATGATGCTAAGAATAGACCGTACAATCATGCAGGAGAAATGGAACAGAGATGGGTATGAGTAGAGGTCCTATGGTTCGCAAGGCACTGGCCGTTGCCTGGCCCGCGATGATGGAAAGCTTTTTCATCACGCTTGCCGGTATGATTGATACCATGATGGTTGCCGAACTGGGAAGTTATGCCGTGGCGGCAACAGGACTGACCGCACAGCCGAAATTTATCGGGCTGACGGTGTTCATCGGAATCAGTGTTGCTGTTTCTGCACTGGTTGCCCGGAGAAAGGGCGAACAGAATCAGGACAGCGCACACGAAATCGTATGGACTTCCCTGCTGATGGCGCTGCTCCTGTGTATCCTGATCACTGTCATCTTCGTCGTATTCACGCCGCAGATGATGGTGCTTGCCGGCAGCAATGCAGATACCCACGAGGCGGCCGTCGAGTATTTTCAGATCATCATGGGCGGACTTGTATTCAACGTCATTACCATGGTCATCAATGCGGCACAGCGGGGCAGCGGGAATACAAAGCTCTCCATGACAACGAATCTGGCCAGCAGCATCGTCAATATCATTTTCAATTATCTCCTCATTGAAGGGCACTTCGGCTTCCCTGCCTGGGGTGTTCGCGGCGCCGCAATTGCCACCGTGCTGGGAACCGTTGTTTCGGCCGTCATGGCCATTTTCTCCCTGATCCGCAAAAACAGTTACATCCAGCTTTCCCGCCTGGTGCGCTTCGGGTTCCGGATCCGAAAGACGTGTGTCACGGCCATTTGGCGTCTGGCAGGTACAACCTCCCTTGAGAACATCGCCATGCGTGTCGGCTTTCTCGCCACTGCGCTGATTGCCGCCCGTCTCGGGACAGATGAATTCGCCGCGCACAATATCGGAATGAATCTGCTGGGCCTCGGTTTTTCCTTCGCGGATGGCATGCAGGTCGCCGCGATTGCACTGGCCGGAGAGTCGCTCGGTGCCGGCAGAAAAGAGGATGCCCGGGCATATGGCAGCATCTGCCAGCGGATTGGATTTGTCATCTCGCTGATTCTGGCTGCCGCCCTGCTCTGTGGCAGCGAATGGTTCTTTGGTCTGTACTTTAAAGAGCGGCACATCGTCGAGATGGGCATGATGATTTCCCGGTGGATCGCCGTCATCATTCTGCTTCAGATCTCTCAGATTATCTTTACCGGCTGTCTGCGGGCTGCTGGTGACGTCCGCTATACCCTGATCTGCGCACTGATCAGCGTTGCCGGGATTCGTACCATGGTCACCATCCTGGCCGTATTTGTATTCAAACTTGGACTGACCGGCGTGTGGCTTGGCGTTCTGTCGGATCAGGCCTCCCGGTTTATCCTGATGGCCCACCGGTTCCATCAGGGGAAATGGGTGGATATCACCATCTGACCGGGCATATGGACCTGTGAAATCGGCAAAGGGACAATCATGCCGCGGATTTCAAAGTTCAGCAGTCATCCGGCTTTCCACAGGGAAGACCGGACAGATAAACAAATGGCAATTTGCCGTGGAAAGGATATGAGTAAACACATGGAATTCAAAGACGTTGTAAAAAGCAGGTACTCCTGCAAAAAGTACAGTAACCGCCAGGTTGAGACGGAGAAACTGACCGCCATTCTGGAGGCCGGGCGACTGGCACCCACGGCAAAGAACCTGCAGGAACAGCACATCTACGTCATCCGGTCCGAAGAACTGCTGGCCAGGATTGACGCGATTACGCCGTGCCGCTATGGTGCGCCGACCATGCTGGCGGTAGCCTTTGACCGAAACAACGTATTCACCTATCCGGGCGGAAAGCGTGATTCCGGTATTGAAGATGCCAGCATCGTGGCAACACATCTGATTCTGGCTGCGGCCGATGAGGGAGTGGACAGCTGCTGGCTGAATTTCTTTGATCCGGAGAAGGTCGCACAGGCACTCGGCCTTCCGGAAAACGAAGAAGTGCTGATGCTGCTGGACCTCGGTTATGCCGCTGAAGGAGCTGGCCCCCTGGCCAACCACAGCAGCCGCAAGGAACTGCGTGAGACCGTTCCCTGGCGGGAAGTCAGCACCCCCCACTTCAAGTGGGGGTTGGTCTATGCCCCTCCAGGGCATCTTGCCAGGACCTCTAAAAGAGGTGGGAGCCAACCCATTTCTTACCTGGCTACCCCTGAAAGGGGCTCTTTTTATCTA
>JAFUBF010000153.1 GCA_017460325.1 Clostridia bacterium
GACAAAAGACAGGATGAGTGACTGCGCCCTTTTGTGTGTTAGAAGAGTAGTTCCGTCAAAATACCTATTCCGTCGACAGAGCAGTCCTGCTTGTTGTATGTCGTTTACTGGTCATTACAGCTTCCACCAATTTGCCCTGATCTCGTGCGGATCAATCAAATTCAACTTGTAGTTAGGAACAGAATGCGGAATGTGCGACGTACGTGTTCACTTCTTTTCCCGAATGAGCTGCCTGTCTGCCCAGATGAAATAGGGCACCACACCCGAATACAGGAAGGAATGCGCATCTATGACTGTGATCAGCTCTTCGATCGAATCCATCTGGTAGCCCATGGGAAACATATTCTCCTGATCCTGTTTCAGTTTTCCCTGACGGATATGCCGGAAAAATTTTTTTGTATCCCGGTTTACCTCTGCAAGCATATCCAGATACTTTCTTGCCTCGTCCAGGTTGAAAAGTTTGAAATACAGAACTGAGAGCGGCAACAGCATCTGTGTGGACATTTCTTTTTCCCGTTCTTCCCACAGTTCAAGGGCTGCTTTTTCATCCTCAAAATAGGCGTGGATATGCATCAGCCTGTATCTTATGCCCAGGTTATCTCTCTCGCAAAGACGAAGCATTTCCCTGCATTCCTCAGCTGCTCTGCGCATCATACCCGAGGCCAGCAGAAGATCGACATACGATCCCTGGAGCCTCATGTACGGCCGTGTTTCGAGAATTCCCCAGTAAAGGCCGATGCTCTCCTCGTCCATCAGTCCCTTAGATTTCAGGACCCGTTTTCCGTGTTCGATCGCCTGATCGAGTTTTCTCAGGAGTTCGATCGGGTCGTTAGTGGTTGAAAAGATATAGAACCTCTCCGCGTCCAGATTGTCCGGATCCAGCTGGAGCGCCTTTTCCGCATACCGGCTTCTTGTACCATCGTCAGTGGATTCCTCGGCCAGCTGAACATAATCATCGGCGGTTTTTGCATTCTGCGGAGTTACAGGTGCCGGGAGGTGCGCATTGTACTGTGCAACAAAATCCTGCATCAGCTCCTCCAGTTCCTTCTCGCCTTCGTGCTGTTTGATATACGCGTGCATTTCCTTCTGCATTTTTTCAAACTCAAAGTTCATGAAATCGTTCTCCTTTTGTTTTGCTCTGTTTATAATGGTCTGTCCACGCCTTTTTTGCCGGCGGGAACAGGGCTTCTCGTCTTTGGGACCAACTGCCTTTGTGAGTCTGTTTACCGGGGGTGATACATCGTGGCAGACATGTCCCTTTACGGAAATACGGATAAACCTCAAAATGGTCGGGCGTAAAGCTGTTTTTTATCGTTCCCCAAATCGGGGAGGCGATGAGCACGTCATCAGACGGTTCCCCCCGGACTACGGCAGCTGTGCTGTTACCGGGAGGCGGCCGTGAGGGCATTTGCCAAAGCAGGATTCCCGCCGAGCGGTAAAAGAACATCGGACATTGCCGGCCGGATGAGAGGCAGACGGCGTCTCCGAAATTCCGCCGTCGCCGGGCTGTCCAAAGACGGCCATTGGGATCAGTCAACCACGTATGACAGGTTGTTTCGCTTGCAGTACGTTTCACCGACCGAGTCCGGAGTGACATGAAAGGTGGCTTTGCAGTCATCCGGGAATGCATCTTTTCCGATGAACGTCAGACTGGCCGGCAGGTAAACATTTTGCAGCTGGGGGCAGACGATAAAGGCCATTGACTGGATGGTCTCGGTCCCTTCGGAAAGGGTGACGGTCGAAAGAAACATGCACCCGGAAAATGCGCCCATGGAAATCGTGGACACGGTACCCGGAATGGTGATGCTCCGGAGGCTGAGACACTGACGAAATGCACCCGTGGCGATTCCGGACACGCTTCGGTTGTTCAGGGTATCAGGGATGACAAGACTGGAAGAGGTCCCGGTGTACGAGGAAATGACGACGGTAAAATCAGAGGCAGCTTTACTGGTGAAGATATCCGCCTGTCGTCTGCTTCCGGTATCAATGGTTACGGTGGCAGGGGAACGGGCGCCGGATTTGCTCCCGGATCCGAAATCGAAACTGAACGGAAGCCTGTCAGAAAAGCAGAAAAGAACCAGGCAGACGGAAATCCAGAGCGTGCCCATGAGAACGGGCAACAGGGGGAATGTCTTTTCATCCGGCTGATCCATGTGTGCGCTGTCGGGATTCTGCGGGGCGTAGTAGACATTGACCCGCAGTCCGACCGGATACTGTTCCGGTTTCCGGATGGAATCGGCTGTAAACGTATAGGAATTCTGCCCGACACGGTATGTGATCACCGGGTGGGTTATGGTGGTTGTCTTGCCTTTGGATCGTTTGGTGCTGATTTCGTGGCGGACAATCTCACCGGTGGTCAGCGCGGTTTGCGCTTCGTTTTGCTTTTTCAGGGAACGGTAGGCGTGGAGGGGGATGAGGAGGAGAATCCATCCCGGGAGAGAGGAAAAGAGCAGAAAAAGCACTTTCCCCGGCAGCGGTGAATCCATGAACATACCTCCTGAAAAGAAGGGGAAAGGCATCTGACTGGAGATGCCTTCGAAGGGTGTGAATTATTCTTTGGCAGCAGCCCGGGCACGGGCGGCCAGCTTTTTGCGCAGTTCGGTTTCAAGAACCCGCTTCCGCATCCGCAGGTGCGTGGGCGTTACCTCAAGAAGTTCATCATCGTCGATGAATTCAAGGCACTCCTCCAGTGTCAGTGTACGCATGGAGGTCAGCTTCATGGCGGTTTCGGCGCCGGCAGCGTTCCGAATGGAGGTGAGGTGCTTCTGACGGCACACGTTGACATCAATATCACCGGTACGGGAATTCTGGCCCACGATCATGCCACAGTAGACCGGCGTATTCGGGCCGCAGAACAGGGTGCCGCGGTCCTGCGCGTAGAACAGACCGTACATGACGGCATCGCCGGTTTCCGTGGAAACCAGGGCACCGAAACTCCGGTGGGGGATCTCTCCCTTGTACGGCTCATAACGGTCAAAGACGGAACTCATGACGCCCTCACCCCGGGTATCGGTCATGAACTCGCTGCGGTAGCCGAACAGGCCCCGGCTGGGCACGGAGAACTCGAGGCGGACGCGGTCCGTGCCGGCCATGTTGTCCATGACGCCGCGGCGGCGGCCGATCTTCTCAATGACGGCGCCGGCATAAACGGCAGGCACATCACATACCAGGTGTTCAACGGGCTCAAGGCGGTTGCCGTTTTCATCCGTATGATAGAGGACCTCCGGTTTGCTGACCTGGAACTCGTATCCCTGCCGCCGCATGTTCTCAATGAGAACGGAGAGGTGCAGTTCGCCGCGCCCGCTGACCCGGAATGCATCCGGCGTTTCGGTCTCCTCCACACGGAGGGACACGTCGGTCTGAAGTTCCCGCATGAGACGGGCACGCAGGTGACGGGAGGTGACATAGGTGCCCTCGCGACCGGCGAACGGGCTGTCGTTGACGGAGAAAGTCATCTGGACGGTGGGCTCGGTGATCTTGACGAAGGGCAGCGGGTCCACATTGTCCGTGGCACAGATGGTGTCGCCGATCATGATGTCCTCAACGCCCGTGATGGCGACGATTTCGCCCATGGACGCACTTTCCACCGGGGAACGCTTGAGCCCGTCAAAGGTAAACAGGCTGGAAAGGCGGAAATTTTCCGGAGCGTTATCGCTGCCATAGGTGGCACGGGAATACATGGTGTTCAGTTTCAGCGTGCCGCGTGTGATGCGGCCGATACCGATCCGGCCGACAAAGTCGTTGTAGTCAATGGTGGAGACCAGCATCTGGGCAGGTCCCTCCGGATCCCCCTTCGGCGCCGGAATGTACTTGAGAATGGTTTCAAAGAGCGGACGCAGGTCCGTGCCCGGATTGGCCAGATCCAGTGTGGCGGTACCGGTACGGGCAGAGGCGTATACGACAGGCGTATCCAGCTGTGATTCATCTGCATCCAGGTCGATCATCAGGTCAACGGTCTCGCTGAACACTTCGTCGCACCGCGCATCCGGCCGGTCAACCTTGTTGATGACCACGATGACCGGAAGGTTCAGCGCCAGGGCATGCTGCAGCACGAAGCGGGTCTGGGGCATGGGCCCCTCAAAGGAGTCGATCAGAAGGAGGACGCCGTCCACCATCTTGAGCACGCGCTCCACCTCACCGCCGAAATCGGCATGTCCGGGGGTGTCGACCACGTTGATCTTGACATCCTTGTAATATATGGACGTATTCTTGGAAAGAATCGTGATTCCGCGTTCCCTTTCGAGCGCATTGCTGTCCATGACGCGATCCTGAATCTGCTGATTCTCACGGAAAACACCGCCCTGCTTGAGCATCTCATTGACAAGAGTTGTTTTGCCATGGTCGACATGAGCAATGATTGCAATGTTGCGAATGTTATCGCGGCTGATTTCCATATGGTTTCCCTCTTTCTTAATGTCGCTTGCAAAACGTTTTGCGGAGAGTCTCAGTCGCCGGTGCGCGAGGCGGTTTCGGCAAGTTCAAGACCCTTGTTATTTTCAAGTGCCCAGCGGATGGACCACTCGTTCTCAAAGAGGAGAACATCCCGGTCGTGCGCATCCTTGGCGGTGGAACTGGTGCTGGAAAGCTTGAGATCCTCCGGTGCTTTCGGGCTGCTGGTAATCCAGCGGACAAACCGGAAATTGAGCGGGTAGCGGTTGATCTCCGCATTGTATTCGGTACGGAGCCGGTGCTCAAGGACTTCGAACTGGAGCATGCCGACGACGCCGACAATGATTTCCTCAAAGCCGATTCCGGGACGCTTGAACGTCTGAATGGCGCCTTCCTCGCTCAGCTGGAGGACGCCCTTGACGAACTGCTTGCGCTTCAGGCTGTCCACGCTGGTGACCCGGGCAAAGAACTCCGGTGCAAAGAGCGGGATGCCGGCGTAATGAATGTGGGGGCCGGTGCACAGCGTATCGCCCAGGGCGAAGATGCCCGGATCAAACAGGCCGATGATGTCGCCCGGATAGGCGTTTTCCACGGCTTCCCGTTCATCTGCCATGAACTGCTGCGGCTGCTTGAGCTGGATCTGCTTTCCGGAACCGCTGTGCCACACCGTCATGCCTTTGGTGAATACGCCGGAACAGATCCGCATGAAAGCCAGACGGTCCCGGTGAGCGGGATTCATGTTGGCCTGAATTTTGAAAATGAAACCGGAGAAATCCGGCGAGTCCGGCTCAATAATGCCCTTGTCACTCTCATGTGGGGCAGGGGGAGTGGAATACTGAAGGAAGCGGGAGAGGAACGGTTCCACACCGAAGTTGGTGATGGCGGAACCGAAGAACATGGGGGTCAGTTCACCGCTGCGTACCTTATCCAGATCAAACTCATCCCCGGCCACATCCAGCAGCTCGATTTCATCCATCAGGCGCTGATACAGCCGTTCGCCCAGGAGTTCCGGCAGTTCCGGATCATCAATGGCGACATCCGTCTTCTCCACCCGGCTCTTTCCGTGATCGCCGCTTTCATACAGCTCCACCATTTTTGAGTCGCGGTGATAGACGCCCTTGAAATCGCCGTCGACGCCGATGGGCCAGTTCACCGGAACGGCACGAATGCCCAGAACCTGCTCCATCTCCTCCATCAGAGAGAACGGATCCTTGCTGGCCCGGTCCATTTTGTTGACGAAGGTAAAAATGGGGATGTTCCGCAGGCGGCAGACCTTAAACAGCTTAATGGTCTGCGCCTCCACGCCCTTGGCCGCGTCAATCAGCATGACGGCGCTGTCGGCCGCCACGAGCACGCGGTAGGTATCCTCGGAGAAGTCCTGATGGCCCGGGGTGTCCAGTATGTTGATATGGTAGCCGTCAAACTCAAACTGCATGGCAGAGGATGTGACGGAGATTCCGCGTTGCTTTTCAATTTCCATCCAGTCCGATGTGGCGTGACGGTCGGACTTTCTGGCTTTGACGGAACCGGCGGAACGAATCTGTCCGGAATACAGGAGAAGCTTTTCCGTCAGGGTTGTTTTACCGGCGTCCGGGTGGGAGATGATGGCAAAGGTACGCCGTCTGGCTGTTTCCTCGGCCAGAACTTCGTTGTGATTTTCCGGCATGTCTGCCTCCTCAATTGAACGTGAACGCCCGTGACCGGCCCGGAAAACTCCTGCCCGGGGGCGGTTCTCTGATTTTTTATCGTTGTCGAATTAACTGCAAGAGTATATCACAGAAATCGGGAAAATGAAAAGAAAAACTGACCGCAGAATCAAATTTTTTGCACTTTATTTCGCTCCCGGCGGTTTTTGCCGCATCTCAGGGGGGAAAGTGCACCGCGATGTGCTTGACAATCCTTGGAAATGCGATATGATGACAGCCGAAGAGAAAAGCTCAACGGCGGTTCCCTGAATAAAGGGAAGAAAGGCGGCCGGATGACCGCAAAACAAATTGCCTCTTGGATGGCCTGGAGATGGTTTTGCGGCAATTCACCTTTCCGGAGATCGCCCGGGCAGGGTTTCAGTGAAAATCCTGAGACAATGCCCGGCGACAGAAAAAGCCGTCCGTGTCACTATCGCGAAAAGCGAATAACCTGAAAGGACGTGAGAGGATGTTGATTCCCATGGAAGCAGGAAACTTTATTCCCGTACATACCAAGGCTGCGTTTTTACAGGATGGAACGGTACGTGTCAGAAAGACAGACAAAATGCAGCCGGATGAAAACACATACCTGAAAGCCGGAAATGTGGAATTCCACAACGGAGTGATTGAGGTGGATGTATGCGGGAAACTGCTTGAGGATGCGCCGGAGTATGCCCGGGGATTCATCGGGATCGTCTTTCGGGCCAGTGACAATGACAGCGAGTTTGAATCGTTCTACATCCGTCCGACAAACGGCCGGGACTGTGAGGATCCTGTAAGAAAGGCGCACGGATGCCAGTACTTTTCCTATCCCGGCTATACCTTTTCGTATTTCAGAGAGTTCGGAATAACGGTGTACGAGGGACAGGTGGACACCATCGCCCTGGGGGAATGGAGCCACATCCGGGCGGAAATCAGGCAGGATCACGGCACATTCTTTGTGGACGGGAAAAAGGTGCTCGAGGTCAGTGATCTCAAACACGGACCTGACAGCCGCGGCACCGTGGGCCTGTATGTGGACATCGGCACGGATGGACTGTTCCGAAACCTGTCCGTTGAATGTACGGACTGATGCATGGGGAATGAGACCACATCCGGACGGGTACTGCAGAAAAATGAAAGTCACGGAATAAAGCCGCAGGCCAGGCCTGCGGCTTTATTACTCAACGGAGGATTCGGGAACAAATCCCCGAACCGGAAGATCTCCGGTTTCTGCTTCAACATACAGGAAAGAATCGTAACGCCCGAGAATCCGGATGGCATCTCCGTGATGCAGCGTCACAAATACGGGTACATTGTCCCCGCCCGGGGTAAACGTCAGCGGGGCATCCTCCTCCACCATGGCAGCCAGTTGGTTTTCAAAGAGCAGTTCACCGCAGGTTTGAGCAGGAACAGACGCGGTTTGCACCCAGCCAACAGGGCCGAAACTGTCCGGCGACCCCTCGGCGACCATGGTCCAGCTGTCGCTTTGACCAAAGCAGACAAAGGGCCGGGAGGGATCCAGGATGGCATCCGGGATCTGTGCAAACTGGACGGTAGGTCCGGCATACAGGGGGATCTCGCAGGATTCATCGGCGCATTCTGCCGTTTCCGGAACGAGAACATCCAGATCCGGGATCTGCGCGGCGGCTGAAACGGTCAGAAGGAGCAGAAAGGCAAAAAAGAGGGCTTTTAACATGGAACGGATCATCGTTTCTCACCTCAATTGGAGTCGCTGTCTGTATTGAAACGGCTGTTTTCGGCGTACCGGGGGAAATACGGATCTAATTGTAAAGGCAGAAGAGTGTAAAAGCAAGTCTGAACGGAGAATGAATAAAATTACATTTTCGGTGCAAAATTATTCATTTTGGGACTTGCAATTCACAAATACGTGTGCTACAATGCGTCCCGTTAATTAACAAAGAAGAACTCAGGAGGCTGTTTCCGTATGAAATCTGCAAAGTACAACCGCGTTCTGCTGGCGTATTCCGGCGGACTGGATACATCAATCATCATCCCCTGGCTGAAAGAGAACTATGGCTGCCAGGTGATCTGCTGTGCCGCTGATGTGGGACAGGGCGAAGAGCTTGAGCCGCTTCATGAGAAGGCAAAGAAGACCGGCGCCGAGAAACTTTACATTGAAGACCTGAAGAAGGAATTCGTTGAGGATTTCATCTGGCCCACGCTGAAGGCGGGTGCCATCTATGAGGGCAAGTATCTGCTGGGCACGTCCTTTGCACGTCCGCTGATTGCCAAGCGTCTGGTAGAGATCGCCAAGGCGGAGCACTGCGATGCGATCTGCCACGGCTGCACCGGAAAGGGAAATGACCAGGTCCGCTTTGAGCTGACCATCAAGGCCTTTGCACCGGATATGCCCATTATCGCCCCCTGGCGTGAGTGGGATATCAAGACCCGTGAGGAAGAGGTTGACTATGCGGAGGCCCGCGGCATTCCGGTTCCGGTCAAGAAGGACCGTCCGTATTCCATGGACCGCAACATCTGGCACCTCTCTCATGAGGGCTGCGAGCTGGAGGATCCGGCCAATGAGCCGCCTAAGGATCTGACCCTGATCTGCGTCCATCCGGAGGATGCACCGGATAAGCCGGAGATGGTGACCATCGACTTTGAAAAGGGCGTACCGGTGGCAGTGAACGGGAAGCGGATGGATGCCGTTGAACTGCTTGAGACCTGCAATGCGATTGCGGCCCGCAACGGTGTCGGCATTGCCGATATGGTGGAGAACCGTCTGGTTGGCATGAAGTCCCGCGGCGTATATGAGACCCCCGGCGGAACCCTGCTGTATGCAGCGCACCGGAATCTGGAGGAGATCACGGTTGACCGGGATACCGCGCATTACAAGGACCTGGTTGCCGTCAAGTTTGCGGAGCTGGTTTACAACGGCCAGTGGTATACGCCGCTGCGTGAGGGACTCTCGGCGTTCGTGGATGTGACGCAGGAACATGTCACCGGTACGGCGAAGCTGAAGCTCTACAAGGGCAACTGCATTGGCGCGGGCGTGACCTCTCCGTACAGCCTCTACATGGAGGATATTGCCACATTCGGTGATTCGGGCGAGATGTACAGCCACAAGGATTCGGCCGGATTCATTAATCTGTATGGTCTGCCGATGAAGGTCATGGCCATGATGAAGCAGAAAGCCGGAGAGCCGCTGCTCTGATCTGAATAAACTTCATAACCTTCCACTTCGGACTGGGAAACCGGTCCGATTTTTTTTCCCCCACGATGGGTTTCCCGGGAAGGGGCAGAATTTCTGAAATGCTCCGCTCTGCTGGGATGGAAGGGGTCCGGTGCTCTGCGCCGGTCAATCATGCTCCATATCAAGCATACGGTGCCGGAGGCCAAATGGAAGGAATATCCGGTATTTACAAGTGCCGTCACTTGCGGCATAATGAGAAAAACGGGAAATGGCCTGTTGTCCGTTCCCGCTGAAGAGCGGACACAGGCCGAAAGGCCGGATTGCTGCGTATAACCAGACCTGGAAAGGTGACTCAGGGAAAGGAAGCGGTAAAGATGATTTATCAGGGGCGGCTTTATTCGGGACAGGAAGATGAACGTGTCACACCTCTTGAGGAGGAAGGAAGAAAACTGTCGAGGCGTGCGGCCGCGGCCGGCATGGTGCTGCTGGAAAATGACGGCGTGCTTCCGCTGAAATCCGGCACATGCGTTGGTTTGTTCGGACTTGGCGCCCGGCATACCGTGAAGGGCGGAACGGGAAGCGGAGATGTCTGCAGCCGGCATGTGGTCAGCGTGGCGGAGGGAATGGAGCAGGCGGGCATCCGGATTTCGAGCAGGGCCTATCTGGATGCAGTGGATGCCGAGTATGACCGTCTCCGGGAGGAATGGATCAACCGGATTTATGAGGCAGCCGGACCGGAAAAGGATACGGAAAAGCTGTATGATGCGCATGCCCGCTATGTACTGGAAACCCCGTCCGTGCCGATTCGGCCGGAAGACATTGGCGATGCGGATGTCCTTGTGTATGTCCTTTCCCGCACTTCCGGTGAAGGAGCGGACCGCCGGGATGAGCCGGGGGATTATTACCTGTCGCACACGGAGGAGGAGCACATCCGGACCCTTGCTGCCTCCGGGAAACCGCTGGTCCTGCTGCTGAATGTCGGCGGGGTCATGGATCTTTCCATTCTGGACAGCTGCCCCGTTTCCGCCGTTCTCCTGATGGGACAGGCAGGCTGTGATTCGGGCGGTGCGGCAGTGGACATTCTCACCGGTGCCGTGAATCCCTCCGGGTGCCTGACGGACACCTGGGCCAGCCATTATCTGGACTATCCCTCCAGCGCCGCATTTTCATACCGCAACGGGAATGTCATTGAGGAGGATTATACGGATGGCATCTACGTGGGGTACCGCTATTTTGACAGCTTCGGCGTAAAACCCCGGTATCCCTTCGGGTACGGTCTGTCTTACACTACCTTCAGTGAGATCTGCGTTGGGACGGAGATGGAGGAGGATGCGGTCCGTGTCAGCATCTCCGTATGCAATACGGGCAGGGTCAGCGGTGCGCATGCGGTCCTTCTCTATGCGGCCTGTCCCATGGAGGAACAGAAAAAGGAATTCAGGCGGCTGGTGGCCTTTGAAAAGACCCGTGTGCTTTCGCCCGGGGAATCGGAAACTCTGGAGCTCCGGTTTACTCTGGGGCAGCTGGTTTCCTTCCGGGAAGGACCGGGGGCGTACGCCCTTGAGAAGGGGACGTACCTGCTGATGCTCGGATGCACCGAGTGGAAGGGGGTCCTGGCCCTTGAGGTGGCGGAAACCCAGGTCATGGCAAAGCTGCACAGGATCTGTGAACAGCTGACCTCTATCCGGGAAATTGAACCGACGGAGGAACAGATAAAGTGCCGCAACGAATGGATTGAGCGGCAACTGAGCACATTGGAGACGATTCAGGTGAGTCCACTGGCCCTTGAGGCCTGCCGGAGAGAATGTGCCCCGGTCTGCCCGGACAGCGGGGATCTGCCCGAGGGGGATGTGCTTGAACGGGAGGCGAAAAGGCGCGTCCAGTCACTGACGGAAAAAGAGCGGATCGATCTGGTGGTGGGTTCACTGGGGCCTTTCTCCGGGCAGATGATCGGCGACTCAGGGAAGAAGGTTCCAGGTGCGGCCGGGGAAACCGTGGAATATCCGGACAAAGGAATTCCTGGGATGACGATGGCGGATGGACCGGCCGGACTTCGTCTGCAGCTCCGGTATGAGATCAACCCGGAGGACGGTTCTGTGTACCGGATGAACCGGCTCAAAATGCTGGAAAACCGGTTCTTCGGGAAAATGGAACTCCACGAGGGCGCCAAATCCGTCTGGCAGTTTGCCACGGCCATTCCGACGGGCACTTTGCTGGCGCAGACCTTTGATCTTCCTCTCCTGCGGGAGGTAGGGGCCCACATTGCCAGGGAAATGCAGCTGTTCCGGGTTGCCCTCTGGCTGGCGCCCGGCATGAACATTCACCGCAATCCTCTCTGCGGCCGAAACTTTGAGTATTTCTCGGAGGATCCCTTTGTATCCGGCATGGTGGCAACGGCCCTTACCCAGGGCGTCCAGGAGACGGAGGGACTGGGGACGACCATCAAGCACTTGGCCTGCAACAATCAGGAAGATAACCGGATGGGGGTCAGCGCCAACGTGAGGGAACGGACCCTTCGCGAGATCTACCTGAAAGGGTTTGAAATGGCCGTGAAACGGAGTCAGCCCGTTGCCATGATGACCAGTTACAACCGGGTGAACGGCGTTCATACGGCAAACAGCCGGGATCTCTGCACCACGCTGGACCGGGAGGAATGGGGCTTTGATGGCCTGATCATGTCCGACTGGACCACCACCAATACGGGACACGGTTCCTCGGCCGCAAAAGCCATCCGGGCAGGGAATGACCTGATTATGCCCGGGCGTCTCAGCGATCAGGCGGAAATCAGGCGGGCTCTGCACGGGGAAGGGAACTGCGATCTTTCGCCGGAGGATCTTTTCCTCAGCTGTGTCCGCATTGTAAAGACGGCGCTGCGTTCGGAACGTGCCTTCAGATAAGTCACAGTCACCTCATATCACGCCGGACGGTGTCCGGCGCTTTTTCTGCCATCTGGCCGGGACCTGGTTGCTTCTGTCAGAACAGATTGACAAGAGAGGGGAAACAGGATAAACTGAGTCAGGTCTGGAGGGGAGAAAATGAGAATACTGGGAATTGATCCCGGACTGGCCACCATGGGCTGGGGCGTGATTGAGAGCGACGGGTACAAGGAAAAGCTGATTCAGTACGGTGCACTTCTGACCTATCCGAAGGACAGTTTTCCGACACGGTTGCAGAGCCTGATGTTCGGGGTGCGAAGTCTGCTGAAGACGTTTAAGCCGGAGGAGATTGCCTTTGAGGAGCTGTTCTTTTCAAAGAACGTCACAACCGGCATCCAGGTTGGCGGGGCGCGAGGTGTTGCACTGGCCGTGTGCAGAGAGTATACGGACCGGCTGTTTGAGTATACGCCCATGCAGATCAAGCAGGCGGTGGTGGGGTACGGCGGAGCGGACAAGCATCAGGTCCAGATGATGGTCAAGATGCTGCTGAACATTCCGGAAATCCCCAGGCCGGATGATGCGGCGGACGGTGTGGCCTGTGCGATCTGTCACGCGCACTCGGGCGCAGGCAGGGAACAGTTCATTATCAAGTAAAAGGACCGGCCGTGGCCGGTGAAAAGGATAAAAAATGATTGATTTTATTGAGGGAACGATTGCGGACAAGGGCCACAATGAGGTAATCATCAATGCCGGCGGCGTGGGCTTTCTGCTGCAGTGCTCCATGACGACGGTATCAAGCGCACCGGCAGCGGGGGAAAAATGGCACTGCCATACCATCCTGAATGTCCGGGAGGACGCCATGGAGCTCTATGGGTTTGCCACCAAGCAGGAAAGGGATATGTTCCGCCGGCTCTGCTCGGTGTCCGGTGTGGGTGCCAAAACGGCACTGGGGGTCCTGTCGGCCCTTCCGCTGAAGGATTTGTCGGTAGCCATTGTTACAGGGGATGTGACCTCTCTGGCCCGGGCACCGGGCATCGGCAAGAAGACGGCCCAGCGCATTGCCATGGAACTGAAAGATAAGATTGAACAGGCGGATGTGACCCTGCCCGCCGGCGCAGCCGGTGCCGGCGGTGCACAGCCCGCTGCCAGTGCGGAAAAAGAGGCACAGGCGGCCCTGCAGGCACTTGGGTACACGGCAGCGGAGGCTGCACGGGCGATTAACCAGGTGCGGGACAAGGCGACGGAGACGGATCAGCTGATCATGCTGGCGCTGCGCCAGATCGGTTCACTCGGTTAAACGTGAGAGAATATGACGGACAGGAATGGTGATGGATCCATATGGAAGATGAAAGACTGGTTACCGGGGGATTCAAGGAGCAGGAGGATGAACAGGAAAAAAGCCTTCGCCCGAAAACACTGACGGAATATGTGGGACAGCAGGTGGTCAAGGACAGCCTGAACATTTATATTCAGGCCGCCAGGGAACGGCATGATTCCCTTGATCACATTCTGCTGTACGGCCCTCCGGGACTGGGAAAGACGACACTTGCCGCCATTGTTGCTGCGGAAATGGGACAGAATATCCGGGTGACCAGCGGTCCTGTCATTGAAAGGGCGGGAGATCTGGCCAGCCTTCTGACCAATCTCTCCAGCGGCGATGTGCTGTTTATCGATGAAATCCACCGGCTTTCCCATGCGGTTGAGGAAGTGTTGTATCCGGCCATGGAGGATTTTGCCCTGGATATCATGATCGGAAAGGGACCCAGCGCCAGGAGCATCCGACTTGACCTGCCCAAGTTTACCCTGATCGGCGCCACCACGAGAGCCGGATCTCTTTCCGCGCCCCTGAGGGACCGCTTCGGCATCCTGTTCCGGCTTCAGATGTACACGACGGATGAACTGATGAAAATCATCCAGCATTCCTCCAAGGTGCTGAACATCAAGTACGAGGAGGAGGGCATCCGGGAAATCGCCGGCCGAAGCAGGGGGACGCCCCGTATTGTCAACCGTCTCCTCCGGCGCGTGCGGGACTATGCGCAGGTCCGGGGTGATGGGACCATCACCAGAGATATGGCCCGGGAGGCCCTCAATCTGCTGCAGGTGGATGACCTGGGACTGGACCGGGTGGACCGGGAAATTCTCACCACCATGATGGTGAAATTTGAGGGCCGTCCGGTGGGCCTTGATACCCTGGCGGCAACAACGGGTGAGGATGCCATTACCATTGAGGATGTGGTGGAGCCCTATCTGATGCAGCTGGGCTTTGTCATGCGGACACCCCGGGGACGGATCTGTACCAAGGCAGCGTATGAACACATGAAACTGCCATTGCCGAAGACCTATACGCAGGATGCAACGATTCAGGGACAGATGTCCATGCTGGACGGTGAGGCGAGCAATGAAAACCAGTGACTTTTATTATGATCTGCCGGAGGAACTGATTGCCCAGAAACCGGTCTATCCCCGGGATTCCTCCCGGCTGATGGTGATTGACCGGAACCGGGATACCATTGAACACCGGATATTCCGGGATGTCATTGAGTACCTGAATCCGGGGGATGTGCTGGTTGTCAACGAGACAAGGGTGATCCCGGCAAGGCTGTACGGCGTGAAGGCGGAAACCGGAGGGGCCATTGAGTTTCTTCTCCTGAAACGACTCAACCTGACGGACTGGGAGGTGATCCTGAAACCGGGGAAACGGGCCAAACCCGGTGCGGAGTTTCTCTTCGGTGAGGGAAAACTGAAGGCGACGATTCTGAGCATCGGGGAAGACGGAGGCAGAACGGTCCGGTTTTCCTGGGACGGGGTCTTTGAGGAAATCCTGGATGAACTCGGCCAGATGCCGCTCCCACCGTATATTCATGAACGCCTGGAAGATCGCGACCGTTACCAGACGGTGTACGCAAAGACAGACGGAAGTGCGGCGGCACCGACGGCCGGCCTGCACTTTACCCCGGAACTTCTTGAGCGGATCCGGGAAAAGGGAATTGATGTTGTGCCGGTACTCCTTCACGTGGGACTCGGAACGTTCCGGCCGGTTAAGGAGGAAAATGTGGATGATCACCACATGCACAGCGAGTACTATGAGGTGACGGAGGAACAGGCGGAGCGGATCAATGCTGCCCGGAAACGCGGCGGACGGGTGATCTGCGTGGGAACCACCAGTGTCAGAACCCTGGAGACGGTGGCGGATGATTCCGGCTGCATTCATGCAGGGAGCGGTTTTACGCAGATCTTCATCAAACCGGGGGTCAGGATCAGGGCAGTGGATGCGCTGATTACGAATTTCCATCTGCCCGAAAGCACCCTCCTCATGCTGGTTTCCGCCTTTATTGGCCGGGAAAACGCCCTGCGGGCCTATGAGACCGCCGTAAAAGAGCGGTATCGCTTCTTTTCCTTCGGGGATGCCATGTTCATCATCTAACTCTGAAGAAGGGTGATCCTTTGACGGGACATATTCTCCATCACTTCGATTGTTCATGGCTTTCCGTCAAGTGACGGGAGAGGAAAAAGACCGGCAGTGGCCGGTCTTTTTAATAATGCGCCAGCCGGACAGCAGGTATGTAGCAGGTGAGTGGCAGAACAGAGAAAAGGAACGAGTTAAAGGACAACCGTTGGATCAACGATCCCATTGCGGGAGGAAAGGGCGAGGACAGATGGGTCAGACACTGGAATGCATCATGGTGGCGAGGGGCAGAGAAACAGAGTGTAAAAAGATTGAAGCGTGTCTTGAGGACGAGGGAGATCATGAGATCATCGTTGACAGGTACCGGTTGCAGTTCGACGGGTACACGAAAACCATCACAATTACCCGCGCATCGGATGATGTTCCCTTTGCCTGCAAGATCGGCAGTTGCCGCATGCCGTACGCATTAATGGAGAGACTGCTGAACGGGATCATTGATAATATGGAAGGCTTTGAGTGGCTGTATTAGGCGGTAAACCGGCCATTGCCGGACAGAATGCGGATCCTGGTGTTTTCGGGGAAAACAGAGACAGCAATGGGGCTGAATTGTCTGTTATTGATAAAAAGCCCTTCCATTTCTTTGCCTGTTGTTGTATAATTTGCCCATACTGGCGGGTACAGGACCGGATATAGATGGAAAGGGGGAGCGCCGTGGAAACAGTAAATGTTTTATACAGTGAAGTCAATCTGATCTCCCTTTTTGTGATGTTCGTCGTGCTGATCAAATCGCTGGGCTTTACCAGGATGGAATCCCGGAATAATTTCATCTATGCCCTGATTGCCCAGATTGTTTTTACGCTGTCAGATACGGTGTTTGTCCTGTTTCACAGGGGGATGCTTCCTCACATCGGTCCGCTTCTGATCCTGTTTAAATCCATTTATTTTCTGTCAACGATTGTCCTGGCACTCATGTGGTATCTTTACTTTGAGACAGTTCAGGGAAGTAAAGTGATGCATGACAAGAGCGGGCTTTTAATCGCCTCCATCCCGGTGTGGATCATGGTCTACATTCTGATCGCGAATCTGTTCAATCATGCACTGTTCTATGTGAATGAGAGCGGGCAGTACACCCGGGGTCCCTGGTTTCATGTTGCACAGTATGTTTTCCCGTTTATCTACGTTTATCTGATCTGCGACAGTTCCATTCGGTGTGCTTACCACAACCGAAATGTTCCTGAGGGCAGACAGTATCTCTCCCATGCGGCACTTCCGCTGATTCCGATTACGACCTCTGTTGTTCAGTGTTTCTTTCCGGGGATTCCTCTTACCAATATTGCCCTTGCACTGACCACGCTTGTCATGTATGTCAATTCGACGGATGATGCCGTATCCGTGGATGCGCTGACTCAGCTGCCCAACCGAAAACAGTTCATGAAGCAGATGAACCGTTGGTTTATCACAAGAAACGAAACGATTCCGATGTACTTCATGATTCTGGATGTGGATAAGTTCAAATACGTTAATGACCGGTACGGACATACCGAGGGAGATGCGGCACTGATTCGTGTGGCTGATTCTCTGAGAGCCGCCTGTGCCAAGCAGCGAAAGAAATCAGTGATCGGCAGGTAC
>JAFUBF010000154.1 GCA_017460325.1 Clostridia bacterium
GGGACACAAGACGGCTGTTCACATAGCAGGGCTCAAAGCCGAACTGGCTCGGGAAGGCCGGCCAGCACTTGTCGGCAAAGACCACATACTGACGGGCACCCTTGTGCTTCTCCGCCCAGTCAAGGAGCGTCAGCTCAAACTGCGCCAGACGGACGCTCATGTCGGGATAATAGCTGCCCTCGCCCATCTCCTTGGCCATTTCCTCACAGACGCCGGGGATACGCGGGTCATTCTCATGCTCACGATAGGAAACCAGCAGATCCAGCTCACTGTTCTCCTCAATCTCAACGCCCAGCTCATACAGGCCCCGGATGGGTGCGTTGCAGGCGAAGAAGTCCTGCGGACGCGGACCAAAGGTGATGATCTTGAGACCGTGCAGGCCGATGATGGCGCGGGCAACCGGTACGAAGTCCCCGATCATGGCCGCCACATCCTCAGCGGTTCCTACCGGATACGCCGGGATATAGCCCTTCAGGTGACGCATGCCCAGGTTGTAGGAGCAGTTCAGCATGCCGCAGTAGGCATCGCCGCGGCCGTTGATCATGTCGCCATCGCCCTCGGCTGCCGCCACGAACATGCAGGGTCCGTCGAAACGCTCGGCAATCAGGGTTTCCGGCGTTTCCGGTCCGAAGTTGCCCAGGAAGACCACCAGTGCATTGCAGCCCGCAGCCTTGACATCCTCGACCGCCTTCAGCATGTCCAGTTCGTTCTCGACGGTCACCGGGCACTCATACAGTTCGCCGGTATACGCTGCCTTAATCGCTTTCCGGCGTTTTTCCGAAAGCTGAATCGGGAAGCAGTCACGGGAAACCGCGATCAGGCCCAGTTTCACAACAGGAATGTTCGTAATCATATGGATGATTCTCCTTTCATTTATCCCAGACGCTGCATCTCACAGATCGCCTGCAATATCAATGTTCTCGCCGGTCAGTACCGCCGCTGCGCCCTGTTTGGCCTCCGAGGACTCCGGATGGGCCAGCAGCCACTTGTTCCTTGCCCAGAGCCAGGAATCCTCCCTGTTGGGTCCGGGTCCCGGACGGTAGTCCGTATTGGTGTTGAGCGGGAGCGCCACCAGCACCTGGAATCCTTTGTCCCTGTTCACATGGCACGGCGCATAATGCAGGGTTGTGGCATACACCTCCACCAGCACGCCGGCAGGAACCTTAAAGGCAACGACCTTCCCGGTATCCAGTTTCCCGTCCTCAATGTCCTCCATCCTGGCCAGGAGCAGGATAAAGTCCTCCGTTCCAAGATTGAATTCACTGTCGCGGTGATACTCAAGGCAGTTCAGTTTGGTATTGTGTCCGTTGCAGTACCCCATCTGGAAGGGCATCCCGCCAAAGAACGCATCTCCGGCTTCCTGCGCACCCTCCGCATTCTGCAGGATGGGCTCAAGGGGTACATACGCCGTCCCCTCCGGAACCGGCGTCCGGGCAAGCGCACTGAGAATGCCCTCCAGGCGATACCCATTAACCACGCGTCCGTACGCCTTGAACAGCGGATCAGTTACAGAATGAATGACCATACTCTCTCTCCTTTTTTATCCGGATGCAGGGCATCCGGTTGATCAGGCGGCCAGCAGCCGCTTTTCTGCGGACATGGCCGTTACTGTCTGGCCAGTTCCCCGTATACGCCGGCCAGTGCCGGATACACGGAGGTGTAAATCCTGTAATACGGTTCATACCCGGCGCTGTTTTCGGCAATGGGCATGGACGGATCCTTCTCATGGATAATCTGCTCACAGGCCGTGGGAATATCCCTGTACAGGCCGACAGCCGTTCCGGCAAGAATGGCTGCACCGGTGGCCGGACCTTCCGCATTCTGCACCGTCTTAACCGGCATCCCGAACACATCCGCCATCATCTGGCGCCAGAACGGGCTCTTGGCACCGCCGCCGCAGGCCAGCATGGTCTCCGGTACAAAGTTCATCCCCCGGAGGATATCCAGGTTCTGACGCTGTGAATAGATGACGCCCTCCATGACGGCCCGCAGGAGATCCCGGCGGGTATGCATGGCCGAAAGACCGACAAATGCACCGCGTGCATCGCTGTCCAGAATCGGGGAACGCTCGCCCATGAGATAGGGAACAAAGAGCAACCGGTTGGCCCCGATGGGGCTGAGGGCCGCCTCTTCGTTCATCAGCACATAGGGATCCGTTCCCATCAGGTTGGCCGTTGTGATCTCGGCATCGCAGAAGGTGTCTCTGTACCACTTGAGGGACAGTCCGGCGGCCAGTGTGCAGGACATCACGGTCCAGGCACCCGGAACCGCACTGCAGAACGTATGGACTCTGCCCTGGGGATCAATCTGCACGCTGTCGGAGTGTGCAAACACCACGCCGCTGGTCCCGATGGTCGTAAAGGCCTTGCCCTGCACGGCAACACCCGTGCCCACCGCACCGGCCATGTTGTCGGCCGCGCCGGCTGCCACAGGCATTCCCTCGGCAAGACCGGTCACCCGGGCCGCCTCGGCACTCACATGTCCGGCCACGTCCGCACTTTCCGTCAGCGGCGGAACCAGTTCCGGCGCAATCTTCAGCGCTTCCAGAATTTCCGCGGACCAGGTCCGTTTCGGCACATCCAGCAGGTTCGTTCCGCTGGCATCGCTCATCTCCGAATAGAACTCCCCCGTCAGACGATACCGGACATAGTCCTTCGGCAGCAGAATGTGACACGCCCGGGCCCAGATCTCCGGCTCATGTTTCTGCACCCAGAGGATCTTCCCGGCCGTGAAACCGGTCAGGGCCGGATTGGCGGAAATCTGAATCAGACGTTCCCGGCCGATTCGCCGGGTAATCTCATCGCATTCCTCCTGCGTGCGCCCGTCACACCAGAGAATGGAGGGCCGCAGAACCTTGCCTTCCTTGTCCAGCAGCACCAGTCCGTGCATCTGTCCGGAGATGCCCAGTGAGGCAATTTCGCTCCCCCGGACGCCGCTTTTTTCAATGACCTCACGAATCGTTTCGGCGCTGGCCTGCCACCACAGGTCAGGATCCTGCTCCGCCCAGCCGTTCTTCGGCTGCATCAGCGGATACTCTCTGAGAGCAGAGGCAACCACCGACCCTTTCTCATCAAACAGGACTGTCTTGGTTCCGGATGTTCCCAGGTCAACGCCCAGCAAATAGCTCATCAACTCTCCTCCATTCCTCTGCTTCATCCTGTTCACGACCGAACAGTTATGAAAGACTGTTTCAAAACTAAAATGAAGTATAGTCTATCCGGCGAAAATTGTCAATCTGTACGGCATGTTTTACCCGTTTTTTTCAGATTTTCCTGCAACCGGACATATAAGCCGGGAAGACCGGTCATCTTTGCCCTTCCCCCGGTTCAGTATCCGCACCGCTCGCTCAGCCAGGTGTGCACCAGCTGAGTCCAGACCGTACAGGAGGGCTCTGTACCCCCTCCCTCCGAATTCCTGGTCAGTTCATTGGAAAGAGACAGCCCATGTTCGCCTCTGGCAAAAACGTGCATCTCCGTCTCGATTCCGGCCGCCCGCAGCGCCCGGGCGAAGAGCAGCGTATTCTCGACCGGAACGGACTGATCCTGAAAGGTATGCCAGATAAAGACCGGCGGCATTCCCGAAAGATCCCGCTTTTCAAGTGACAGTTCCTCCACCCGGTGGGCCTGTTCCGGTCCCAGCAGATTGTCAAAGCTTCCCCTGTGGGCAAATTCGCCCCCGGTAATGACCGGATAGCAGAGGATCAGCCCGTTTGGACGGACGCAGTCCGCATCCTTCCGGGGGAGACCGGCCGCGCTCAGAATTTCCTCCGAATGCCCCAGAGCGCCAAGGCTGGCCACCAGATGTCCGCCAGCCGAGCAGCCGAGCACGAAGATCCGATCCGGCCGGATCTTCCATTCCGCTGCATGATCCCGGAGGCACTTCATGCTCCTGACCAGCTCACACAGTGCCGCCGGAAAGCGGACCGGCGCCACGGAATAGCGAAGCACAGCCGCATGATACCCCATGGCCAGGAAAGACAGCGCCAGCGGCTCCGCCTCCCGGTCCGACGTATAGGCATATCCGCCTCCGGGACAGACGAGAATCAATGGTCGGTCCTGTATGGCAAGCGCCTCAGAGGACTCCTGAAGATAAACGGTCAACGTCACATCCTGCATGGACAGTCCCTCAACGCCGGGACGGATGGTTTGGATAATCATCATATTCTCCTTTTCTGTAACGGCTCTCAGCCGCAGTCGTTCATATATCGCCTGCATCCGGCAGGCGTTTTTCTCATTCTCCGGTCGTCATGAGCTACTCCAGGAGGGAACGCATCTGACATCACCTTTGCCCCTTCGGTTTCCTGCCCGTTATGCTCTTTTTTTGCCGGACCTCATTGACTTTGACAGATGATCGTGCTATGTTTCAGCTGTTCGAGTCATACTGTTTTCATCCAGAACGGTCTGTTCCACTCCCGCTTCCTGCATTTTCCCCGGACCGGGCCACAGCCAACCGCACAGAAGCAGATAAAGCCCGATTGCCGGCCGATCCCTGCTCAGAAAGAAGGATACACATGCCATCGTTTCCCACTGATTCACCTGCCATGCTGAATGACCTTAAAGTCGCAAACCGGAAGTCTGTTCTTCAGGTTTTCCGCAGCGGGGGCATCTACGATGCCAGCGAGGTCTCCGTTCTGACCGGGCTCAGCCGTCCCACTGTGATGAAATGCATTCACTACTTTCTGGATTCGGGCATCCTGGTCTCCCGGGGCAAGGGCAAGTCCA
>JAFUBF010000155.1 GCA_017460325.1 Clostridia bacterium
ATAGTTTGAAAAATTCCCCTCCAGTTCCTCTCCGGTCAGCAGTTTGTGCAGAGCCGGGATCTGCGGAGCGATGCCCTTGGCGACGACGCGCTTGTTCTTTTCGTTCCGGTACTGGACGATGTCCCGGTATCCGAAGGAGTTCATCATGGGGCCGAAAACGGCCAGAAGAATAATGACGGTGATGATTACCAGTCCGACCACGGCCCGGCGGTTTTTGAAGAAGTGGATGAAGACGCCCTTCCAGTAACTCTGAGAGGCGAAGTTGGCATCCGTATGGATATTCCGCTGATCCAGCAGGACGAAATCTTCCTTTTTCGGGACATAGAGCGCAGCAGATGCTGCGGTCTGTTCGATCTTTTTCGCCATCTGTTATCTCCCCTCCCCACTCCGGACGACCACGCGGATTCTCGGATCCAGTACGCCGTAGAGCAGGTCGACCACCAGCATGATGCCGATGTACAGCGCAGAGTACAGAATGCCCAGAGCCAGAACGTAGTTGTAGTCAATGCCCTCTCCGGCAATGGCATCCACCATCAGCTTGCCGATGCCGTTGATGCCGTAAATCTTTTCCACGACCAGAGCACCGGTCAGGAGGTCGACGATCAGCGGTGCCAGAACGGTGATAATGGGAATGAGGGCATTGCGGAGCACGTGTTTCATGACCAGATCCCGTCCGTACATGCCCTTTGCCTCCGCCAGACGTACATAGTCGCTGTCAAAGACCTCCACCATCTCATTGCGGGTAAACCGGGCAATAGTGGACATGGTGAAAAGACTCAGGGAAATGGAGGGAATGACGGCGGAAAAGACAAAACGGTTGTTGTCGAAAAAATAGGGGAAGAACGGAATCTTAAAGGAGAAGAAATACTGAAGGAAGATCAGGAAAACGTAAGAGGGAACACAGACGCCGAGAATCGAGAAGACAGTGCAGAATCCGTCCAGGAATTTCCCTCTGTTCAGGGCTGCCGTAATGCCCAGCAGCAGGCCGACGGCCGTTCCCAGCACAATGGCAATGCCGCCAATCCGGAACGAATTGGAGATGGCGGTGGACAGGACCGTCTTGATGGGCGCACCGTTGTAAAGGGAGGTGCCCTTGCCGAAATCGCCCTGCAGGACATTGCCCACATACCGGACAAACTGGGTCAGAATCGGGTCATCCAGGCCCATTTCTGCCCGTTTGTTGGCAATCTGTTCGGCACTCATGCGCTCGGAGGGAAACGGGTTTCCGGGCATGATACGGACCAGCAGAAACAGCAGGAATGTGATGATCAGCAGCGTCAGCAGTGCCATCCCCAGGCGTTTCAAGATGTATTTGGTCATAATGCAGCATCCTTTAAATGGAACAATCAGAGCGGTCCCGGGACCGCTCTGATCTGTTTTTTGGAAATTTGTATGCGGATGGGATTATTTGATTACGGTCTCCTTGTAGACGCGGTTCAGTCCCACAGGATGGAACTGGATGTTTTCAACGCCGGTTACGATCAGGTTGGCATTGGCCTTGGTGTACAGCGGGGCGATAACGGCCTCCTGGAGAACCAGAGCCTCGGCCTTGTACATGGCATCCCAGCGGGCATCATAATCGGTGATGTAAGCACCGGTGGTGCAGTCGGCGATCAGCTGATCGTAGTCCGCATTGCTCCAGAAACCGTAGTTATTGGAGTTGTTGGTGACCCACATGCCAAGATAGGTCATCGGGTCGGCATAGTCCGGGCCCCAGCGGGTCAGGGCGATGTCATAGTTATCGTTCTGCATCTTGTCAAGACGCTCGGCCTTGGTCATGGGCTGCAGGGTGATGGTCAGGCCGGGCAGCGCATCCTCTACGTCTTCCTTAATGGCCTGCGCAACCTTGGCAACCTCGTCGCCTTCGTTGTTGCCGTAAACCATGGTGAATTCGAAGGTATCGGTTCCCAGTTCTTCCTTGGCCTTCTCAAAGTAGGCAAGGGCCTTCTCCGGGTCATAGCCGACGTACTCGGTGAACATCTCCTGATTGGCGGAGAAGTCCTCACCGGTGGTGCTGCTGGCCGCGAACTGCGGGGGAACTGCGGTGTAGGTGGCCAGAGATCCGTCCATCACGTAGTTGTCAACCAGGTTGTCGCGGTCGATGGCGTTGGTGATGGCCAGACGGAGGTTGGCGTTGGCCAGCTTGCCGCCCTGGGCGTTCTTGTCGGTCTGGCTGAAAGAGAGGTACCACATGTAACCGGCACCGGTGACTTTCAGGTTCTGGGACAGAGCCGCATCCTTTTCAGCGGCGGCCACCTGGTTGCCGGAAACCATGACGACATCCAGCGCACCGGTACGGAAGGCGGTGAGGGCGTTGTCGGAGGAACCGACAACCTGGTATTTGATGCCGGCCAGCTGGACGCGGTCCGCATCCCAGTAATCCGGATTCTTCTTGAGGGACAGGTTGGCGGTACCGGGGGTGTAATCCTCCAGAATGAAAGCGCCGTTGCTCAGGAAGGTGGCAGCGCTGGTGCCGTAAGTGCCTTCCTCGAGGCTGTTGTAGAACTTCTCATTGATGGGATAGAAGGTGGGGAAATACATGAGGCCGGGGAAGAAGGAGACCGGTACGTTCAGCTCGACGACCAGGGTCTTGTCATCCGGGGCGGAAACGCCCAGAGTGGTCAGATCATCCGTCGCCTTGCTGATGATTTCGGCAGCGCCCTTGATGTTGCCGATTTCATCCAGCATGTACGCATACTCGCCGGCTTCCTTGGCAATACGGCGCCAGGCGAAAACGAAATCATTGGCGGTAACGGCATCGCCGTTGGACCATTTGGCATCGCGGAGGTGGAACGTATAGGTAAGACCGTCCGCGGAGAGGTCATAGGACTCTGCAATGGCAGGAACGGCTGCGCCGTCCGCATCCATCTGCAGAAGACCGTCGATACAGTCGGCGATGACCTCAAAAGAGTCGCCGTCGGTTGCCAGGTTGGTATCCAGGCTCATCACGTTGGTGCCCAGCATGACGCCCAGATATCTGTCCTCTGCCATACCTGAAACCGCGCAGAACGCGAACAGGACAAGCATCAGCATTACGCAAAATTTCTTCATGGAATCGTGTCCTTTCTGAAAATGAATCGGGTCAGACCCGCTCTCAATGGAGATGGCAGTATTTTAGCACATTAAAGTGCAGAAGTAAATAGCGTTTCCGGATGCCAGGGGCAAAAAAGAGAGGAAAACGGGGCTGATTCAGGTAAAACAGTCGAAAAAAGGATGAATCATCAGGGACCGGGGCTGTTTTTTCAGATTCCGTCCGGGGCAGGTGGTATTTTCCGGGCGTCCGTGATAAGCTATGGACGAAGCGGCAGATTGCCCTGTCCCGTGCAGTCTGGACGGGGCAACACGGAAAGGAGATGCGCGTGATGCAGAAATATCGGACACTGAGCGGATCGGTCAGCGATGCACCGCAGCCCTGGGAGGCCGGGCATGCGGCCCTGGCCAGGGAGGCAGCAGAGGAGGGAATTGTCCTTCTCAGAAATGAAGGGGTTCTTCCGCTGTCGAAGGGCAGTCGTGTGGCCCTGTTCGGGGCCGGGGCGTCCCATACCGTCAAAGGGGGAACCGGATCCGGGGATGTAAACGAGCGGCACAGTACGACGATTGAGGAGGGCATGCGGGAGGCCGGATTCGTGATTACGACGGATTCCTGGCTGCGCCGGTATGATGAACGGTTTCAGGCAGAGCGGTGCAGGTGGCGGGACCGGATCTATGAAAAGATGGCCGCGGGCAATCGCTTTTTCATGGCGTACAGCTCAACCCCCTTCCATATTCCGGCCGGCGATGCGAGGGTAGAACCGGATCCCGGTACGGACACGGCGGTCTACGTAATCAGCAGAATTGCCGGCGAGGGCGCGGACCGAACCTGTGAACCGGGGGATTACCTGCTGAGCGCGGAGGAACGGGAGGTCCTGGGGACCATCTGCGCAGTCTATGAAAAGGTCATTGTGATCATCAACGCAGGCGGTGTGATGGACCTGTCCTTTCTGGAGGAGTACCCCGCCATCCGGGGACTGCTCATCGTATCCCAGCCGGGGATGGCCGGCGGAACTGCGGTGGCCCGTGTCCTCAGCGGAGCGGTCTGTCCCAGCGGCCACCTGACGGATACCTGGGCATATCGCTATGCGGATTATCCGTCATCGGCGCATTTTTCGCAGTGTGACGGGGCCGGACGGACACGGTATGAGGAAGGAATCTATGTGGGCTACCGCTACTTTGACACGTTCAGCATCCCGGTCCGTTACGGCTTCGGGGAGGGACTGTCCTATACGGATTTCAGCCTCTGCTCCGGACCGGTGCAGTGCACACCTGACCGTGTTACGGTGCAGGTGGAGGTGGAAAATACCGGGCATGTGGCCGGCAGGGCGGTGATTCAGCTGTATGTCCAGCTGCCCTTCGGGAAACTGGAGAAGGAGGCGCGGCGACTGGCCGCCTTTGCCAAATCCCCGCAGCTGGCACCGGGGGCCCGGACAGTGCTCACACTGTCCTTTGAGACAGAGGCTCTGACCTCGTATGATCCCGCCATTCCCGGCTGGGTGCTTGAAAAAGGGCTGTATGGCCTGTATGTGGGGCTGTCCCTCCGGGAGAGCCGGCTGGTGGCCTGTCTTGAGGTGGGGGAGGAGGTCCTGGTGCAGCAGACCGGGGCCATCTGTCCGCTCCGGGAAACGCTTCGGGAACTGCATCAGCCGGAGGGGATGGCCGGGGCGCGGTACCGACAGCTGACCGAGGCGGCCTGCTCTGTGCCCTGCATTGCGTTTTCCCCTGAGCATGCTCCGGCCGTTCCGTATACGGAGCCGGAACCGGACAGGGAAGCGGCGGAAATGGCAGACCGGCTGACC
>JAFUBF010000156.1 GCA_017460325.1 Clostridia bacterium
CTTCTTTGATATCGGTAATGCTGCAGTTGGAGTTGCAGGTCACATTGATCAGGACGGCACGGGCACCGTTGATGCTCGTCTCCAGCATCGGCGATGCGATGGCATTCGTCGCCGCATCTGCCATGGCCTTCTCGCCCTTACCGACGCCAATGCCCAGATGCGCCATTCCACCGGACTCCATGACCGCCTTGACATCGGCGAAGTCCAGGTTAATGATGCCCGTCTGAGAGATCAGATCGGAAATACCGGAAATGCCCTGACGGAGAACATCATCGGCAAACATGAACGCGCCCTTGAAGGAGGTTCCCTTGGGGCAGACCTGCAGAAGGCGCTCATTGGGAATCACCACGAGGGTATCCACCCGCTGCTTGAGCTCATCAATGCCGTTTTCCGCCTTGCGCATCCGGGTCTTTCCTTCAAACGCAAAGGGCTTTGTGACAACGGCAATGGTCAGAATGCCCATGTCTCTTGCAATTTCCGCCACCACCGGCGCTGCGCCGGTTCCGGTGCCGCCGCCCATACCGGCCGTCACGAACACCATATCCGCGCCTTTCAGCGCCTGGGCAATCTCCTCCCGGCTCTCCTCGGCGGCTTTCTTGCCGATTTCCGGTGTGGCGCCGGCGCCGAGTCCCTTGGTCAGCTTTTCGCCGATCTGGATGATGTTCGACGTCTTGCTGGTTCTGAGCGCCTGAACATCCGTATTGACGGCAATAAACTCCACGCCGTTTACACCGACCTCAATCATACGGTTCAGTGCGTTTCCGCCACCGCCGCCGCAGCCCACTACTTTTATTGACGCTGCCGGCCGCTCTTCCATTTCAATCTCGAACACAGGCAAATCCCCCTTTACTCACTTCGGTACGGTTTATTTCCGGAACAGACGGCGCAGCTTATCCAGGAATCCCGAATCCTGTTCCTGCTGGTTGCTGGTATTGACCACCAGCTCCAGGAGGCCGCTTCCGCTTGCATACATCTGAGGCTGCTTCATCTTCAGCATTTTGACAACCGGTTCACGGACATTGTATTTATTGAGCTTCCCGGCTGCGTAGACCCTGGCCCCCTTCATCAGCATCAGGCCACCGCCGGTAATATACACATTGGACCAGTTCCCGAGACGAATGCCGCTCTTGTCAATGGCATCCTCGCACTTCTCCAGGATCTCATCCACGCGTGCCTCCACGATCTCGGCCACCAGATCCCCCGAGACCGTTTCCATACGCCCGTCATCGCCCTGCACCTCAAGCTGGGCATTCTTCGGTCCGCCGAAGGTATAGGCCCGCTTGATCCGCTCGCACACATCAAAGGGCTTGTTCAGGCCATCCACCAGGTCCAGGGTAATGTCCACGCCACCCTCGGGAATGACGTTCTGCCAGACAATGGCATCGCCCTCCACAGCCATGACCTCGGTGGAGAGGTACCCCACGTCGATCAGGATGGCGGTATGATCCCGCTCCTCAGCCAGGATGCACTGCAGTGCCTCGGCAATGGAAACCGAATAGAATCCCTTGACCGCAATGCCCAGCTGCTTGAGACGGGCCGTCACATCATTGATAAAGAACTGATCTGCCAGGACGAACCCGACCATGCCCTCAAGGGTTGCCCCCTTCTGTCCCACCGGCTCGAGGGTCTTCGTTCCTCCGTCCACCTTAAACCAGGCCGGTGAGCGGTGGATAATGACCCCGCTGGGGTTCTGCAGCATTTCCGTGGCCTGCCGCATGATCTTTTCCACATCCGCCGGTGTTACCGTCGGATCCGCTCCCTGAAGCGCCACGCTGGATTCAACCACATAAATCCGGATAAACTCTCCGGGAACGCCAACATATATTTCCTTAATATGCGTATTATACTTCTTTTCGGCAGCTTCAATTGCACTGGCAATGGCATCGGTCACGCTCTCCGGTGTGTTCCATTCGCCATTCATAAATCCATCGTACTGAGCCATACCGACGCTCGTGACACCGAGCATGGGACTGCCTGAGTCCTCACCGATCAGCACAAGAACCTTTGATGTGCCGAAGTCCAATACAGCAGTAGGCTTTTTGCTCATCTTGCGTCTATCTCCCGTTTCCCCTCGTGTTTACGCAAAAACATATTCATAAATCTAAAAACATACACTTTTATTCTACCCGACATACTGCCGCTTTTCAAGTACCTGCTTACACTTTCTCCACCCTCGGGCAATTTTCCCCTGCTCAGGCCATTGCCCCGGCGGTTATCTCTTCCTTTCAGGCGTGGGCGACGGCGCCACCGTCGGCGTCGGGGAAGCGGTGGGCGTGGGTGTGGGCAGAACGGCAGGAATGTAATGCGCCTCTCTTCCGTTCGAAATGTCAATACTGGCCCCGGTCAGATTGTCCTCATCCTGCCGCTGATGGAGAATTTCCTTGGCCACCAGCAGTTTCAGCTCGAGATTTTCCGCCTCACCCAGCACAATCTTGGCCTTTTCCGTCGTCATGATGTAGATATTGTCCAGATTGGCCATATCAACGGATGCCGTTCGCCCCATCATATTGGTCTCATCCAGTGCCTCCAGCACCTTGCTGAGGGCCACCAGCTGTTCCCTGTCCTTGACATTGACCACCTCTCCGGCCAAAATCATGTTCGTATCCGGCATGTTCAGCCCCTTGATGATGGGACAGTTGAGCTCCTCCGGGTAGGTCATGCCGGTATTCTCCAGGATCATTCCGTGTTCATCGATCACGTAATGATACCCGTTCAGCTGCAGAATGCCCATGGCGTGCCGTTCATTCAGCGAAATGGTCAGGGCTCCGCTGTAATCAAACTGAGAGGAAAGGTATTCAAGATACCGGTTCGTCTCGATCCGGTTCTTCATTTTCTGTTCGCTGATGAACAGATAATTATCCCCGGGTTTTACACCGCTCAGATCAATGATCTCCTCTTTCGGCACCGTACGGTTCCCGATTACGTTCATGCTCCTGATTTTAAACAGGTACATCACGATCATCAGGCACAGCACCAGGATGCCGAAAAAGACGATAAAGACTGCGGGCAGCCAAAACTTTCCTTTTTTCTTTCGTCGCATCTCTGACCTCCGAATCTATCCCCGGCAAATGCCGATTTCCTCAGGCTGCGGCCAGATCCCCGAAATCATTCCTCCCGTGCACTTGTCATGGCATTGACCTTGTCCTTGAAGATCCGTCCTCTGTCCTCAAAATCCTTAAACATGTCAAAACTGGCGCAGGCCGGCGAAAGGAGCACACATCCGCCATCCGGAGCCTGCTCTCTTGCAATCGCCAGGGCGTGATCAAAATCATAACCGGCCATGGTATAGCGGTGGATGTCGGCCGCCTCAAGGGCCGTGCGGATCTGCTCGGCCGTGTCACCAATGAGCACGCAGTGAATGATCTGAGGCGCCGCCGCAATGGTCTCCGCCAGCGGCACAAAGGACACCTTCTTGTCACTCCCGCCCAGGATCAGAACCGTCGGCCTGGTCATGGTCGCAATGGCCTTCTGGGTCGAGTCCACGTTGGTTCCCTTGGAATCGTTGATGAACGTAACCCCGTCCAGGGTCCGGACGGTTTCAATCCGGTGTTCCACCCCCGGGAAGGTCATCAGGACCTCCCGCATGATTTCAGGCGATACCCCCAGTGCACCGGTAATGGCCACCGCGGCCAGCGCATTTTCAAGGTTGTGCGGTCCGGGAATCCGGATCTCGTTCACCCGGCAGACGGCCACCGGCCGGTCCATCCGGAACATCACCATTTCCCCGTCCACATAGGCGCCACAGTCGACTTTTTCCTTCCTTGAGAACCAGACGATATGGGCCTTCAGGTCTCTGGCCATCTCCCGGCAGGCCGGATCATCATAATTGAACACAGCCGCGTCATGCCGGGTCTGGTTTTCAAAGATGCGGTGCTTCATGGCAATATAGGTCTGCATGTCCCCGTGACGCACCAGGTGATCCTCCGTAATGTTGAGGCAGGCGGCCACATCCGGGTGAAAGCGGGAAACAGTCTCGCACTGATAGGAGCTGACCTCCGCCACCGTCACCGCATCATCCCCCATGGTGAGAGCCTCCGCCGTAATCGGATAGCCGATATTCCCGCAGACCAGGGTATGCTTTCCCGTTGCCCGGAAGATTTCGCCGGTCAGGGTGGTGGTGGTCGTCTTCCCGTTCGTGCCGGTAATGGCCACCAGACGTCCCCGCAGTACGCGGGCTCCCAGTTCCAGCTCCCCGATCACCTCAATCCCGCGCCGCACCGCCTCCTGCACAAACGGCTTCGCATAGGCAATGCCGGGGCTGAGGACCAGCACCTCCGTAGCCCCGAGCAGGTCATCCGGCGCCACGCCCAGGGCCTGCCGGCACGGAAGGGCCGACAGCGCCTGCATGGTTTCCTCCCCCAGCTGCTCCGCCGTTTTCATATCATTCACCGTTACAGAGGCACCCAGTTCGCAAAGCATTTTTGCCGCGCAGACCCCGCTGCGTGCCAGGCCCACAATCAGTACCCGGCGTCCCTCATATTGTTCCATCTTCTAAACTCCTTTGCCGCCCGGCAGGTCTCCCTGCCGGGCGGCACTTTTTTCTTTGCAGTTCTCATCAGCCGACAATGCCCATGAAGGCAAGCAGCGACAGCAGAATGGTCGTCACCGTATAGATCACGACAATCTTCGATTCGTGAATGCCGCACAGCTCAAAATGGTGATGAATGGGCGCCATTTTGAAAATCCGTTTTCCGTGCGTCATTCTGAAATAGGAAAACTGAATCAGATCCGAGAGGCTGGACATCATCATCCAGAAGGCCACCAGCAGCAAAACCAGGGGCTGGCGCATCAGGACAGCAGCCGCCGAAACCGCACCGCCCAGGAACATGGACCCGGTATCCCCCATGAACATCCGGGCCGGGTACGCATTGTAAAACAGGAAGGCAAAGCATCCGCCCACAATCGCGCCGCACCCGGCTCCCAGAGCCGATTCACCCAGCATTCCGGCGAGAATGCTGAAAAAGGCAAAATCCACATAACTGACCGACGTCAGAAGTCCGTCCAGCCCATCCAGGAGATTGGCACTGTTGGTCGTGCCCACAATGATAAAGGCCGTGATGGGAATATAGAAGATCCCCAGATTCAGTTCTGTCCGGAGGAAGGGAATCTGAATGCTGGACCCCACCTGGGGACTGAAATAGCAGTAGAGGGAAAACGCCAGGGCCACCGCGGTCTGGATGACCAGTTTCTGCTTTGCCGTCAGACCCTGATTTTCCTTATGCCGGATCTTGGTCATGTCATCCGCAAAGCCGATGCCCATATTGGCCAGAGCCAGGACAAACATGGCCACCAGCTTTCCCCGGCTGCCTTCGGACAGAAACCCGAATATGCATCCGGATACGAGGGCGGCGCCCGCAATCACCAGACCGCCCATGGTGGGGGTTCCCTGCTTCTTTTTGTGGGAATCCGGCGCCAGTTCATAGATGTTCTGTCCGAATTTCAGCTTATGCAGAACGGGAAGCAGAATCCGGCCCAGCAAAAGACCGCAGCCAAAGGCAAGAAAGACCGCCAGTATTGTATTGCGCATAATCAGTCCTCAGTTCTGTTGGTTTCATCCCTGACCATTTCCGCCAGAAGCTCCTGAACCACTTCTTTTTCGTTGAAGGGATGTTTCACTCCGGCGATATCCTGATACGTCTCATGCCCCTTACCGGCAAGCACGATGATATCCCCGCCAACCGCCATTTCCATGGCCTGACGGATCGCCTCCCGCCGGTTTTCAATGACCTCATAGTCCGCGTCAGTCGTGGCAATGCCCGCCTCAATGGCGCGGAGAATGGCGTACGGGTCCTCAAAGCGCGGATTGTCGCTGGTCAGAATGGAGAAATCGGCCATCTCCCCTGCAATTCTTCCCATGATCTCCCGTTTCCCCCTGTCCCGGTCGCCGCCGCACCCGAAGACCAGAATGATCCGGCCGCGGCAGAATTCCCGAACGGTTTTGAGAATATTGGAAAGAGCATCCGGGGAATGGCTGTAATCCAGAATCATCCGGTAGGGGGTATCCGTGGGCAGCATTTCCACACGTCCCGGTACGGATACCAGCGACTCCAGCCCCGATTTGATCTGATCGATGGAAAAACCCATGATCATGCCCAGGGAAGCCGCCGCCAGTGCGTTGTACACATTGAACATGCCCGTCAGGAGCAGGTGTATACGCACGCCCGGCACATCCCGCAGTTTCAGCATGAACGAGACCGAGCTCTCCGTAATCTCGATATCCCTGGCATACAGATCCGACTTTGCGCTGATGCCGTACGTCACATACGGACAGGAGAGTTCCTCCATCACCTTTTCCGAGGTTTCCTCATCCATATTGATGGCCGCATTTCTGACCATCCCGCTGTTAAACAGGATCCGTTTGGCCTTGAAATAGTTCTCCATGGTGCCGAAGAAATCCAGATGATCCTGGGAGAGATTGGTATACGCAGCCGCTTCGAACTGCATCCCCACCAGTTTGCGCAGATACAGCGCATGGGCGCTGACCTCCATGCAGACGATCTTGACGCCTGCGTCCGCCATTTTCCGGAGAATGGAAAACATCTCAATCGGGTCCGGTGTGGTCAGCTTGCTGGGGAGCTAGGTTTTGCCCGCAATGCATCCGGTTGTTCCGATAATGCCGCAGGAAATGCCCGCCGCTTCGGCAATACTTTTAAACAGATAGGTCGTGGTCGTCTTTCCCTTGGTTCCGGTGATCCCCACCAGACGAAGCTGTTTCTCGGGATGTCCGTAAAAGGCGGCGGCAATCCGCGTCATGGCCGCCCGGGTATCCGTTACAACAATCTGGGGCACACTGACCGCAACGGGCCGCTCGCACACAACGGCCACGCAGCCGTTGTCCACGGCCTGCGGGGCATAGTCATGTGCATCCACCTGTCCACCGGAGATGCAGAAAAAGAGTCCGTTCCGGTTTTTCTGCCGGCTGTCCGCGATCAGACACTCAATCTCCGGATTCCCTGATTCCTGAAGGATCTCAACGACTTCGATGACATCCCTGATTAACGATGATAACTGCATGTAGTCGCTCCTTTATAGGCCGCGGGCCCAAGGACCCGCCGCTGTCCAGAACCGCCTGCCGGGCACAATCGCAGGCCATATTCCGGCACTGCCATGCTGCTTTCCCGGTGGCGGGCCGGTCTTTCCCTTCTCTGCCGGGCAATTACACAGATCTGAATGGAAGAAAATCGCCTCCTCACATCATTCCCTTTTCAGGAATTCATCTGCGGGGAGGCGTCTGATAACCAGACAAATTCCGTAACGGTCCGAAGATTCCGACCAGATTCAGCAGTGCATCGAGAAGCTCAAACTTCGTCTCCGCCTGTGTGTTCTGGACACTCTCCCCTGTATCTTCCGGAAGCTGAATGTAAATTTCACGGATGTCCGCTTTCTCACGTCTGAGCATCCCAAGGTTGTTGAGTGCCTCATTCCGTATCCGCGTCGCACTTCTTGCCTGTTCCAGTTTTCGTTCCAGGTCGAGATTTCTCTCCCGGAAGAACCGTTCATTCGTCCGGAAAACCTCAATCGCCTGAAGATCGCTCTGGATCTGCATGGATTTGGAAATATAGAGAATCCCCAGTCCGATGAACACCGCGAAAAGAACGGCACAGAGAACGGCGGAAACCCGGTCTTTTCTGATTTCCCGACTCAGCGCGTTCAGGAAACCTCCGCGTTTCCGGGCCTTTGTCACCCGCCGCTCACCGGCAAGCGCCGGATCCGGACTCACCCTCTGGCGGTTCGCATAGGCATTGTCCCTCAGTTTCTCCCTGGGACCACCCGGGATCTCTCTGGCGATATAGAGATCCGAATCGCTGTTATAAACAGCCCCCGCGGACATAAATTCCCCGCGTGAGCCTCTTTTTTCCCGTCTTTGCATTAGAGCCCCCTCACTCCGTACAAAACGATTAAGCACTGACCCGGTTCCGCAGACCCCCATCCACGAAATCAGGTTTTCGTATCGCTGTAATGCTCGTATACATAATCCGATACAGCATCAAAATTCTCATCGGTTGCCTCATCATACTGCCTGTATGCCTCGGCATCCCATACCTCGATGTAATTGTTGATTCCCACGAAAACAATGTCCTTAATCAGGCCAATTTTACTCCGAAGTTTCACAGGAATCAATACCCTTCCCTGAGAATCCATGGAATTTTCTGAAAAAG
>JAFUBF010000157.1 GCA_017460325.1 Clostridia bacterium
CAGGTTGCCAAAGAGGAACTCATGACGCGGTTCAGCCTCTCCGACCGTCAGGCGCAGGCCATCCTGGACATGCGTCTTGCACGTCTGACCGGTCTGGAACGCGAGCGTCTTCAGGAGGAATATGCGGAACTGGAAAAGACCATTGCATATCTGCGGGCTGTGCTGGCGGATGAAAAGATGGTCCTGAATATTATCCGCGAGGAGATCCTCGCCATCCGGGACAATTACGCGGATGAGCGGCGCACCTCCTGCAGTGCAATGGATGGGGAAATCGATCCTGAGGATCTGATTCAGGAGGAAAAGATCGTCATCACCTTCACGCACATGGGGTACATCAAGCGCATCGGGACAGATGCCTATCGCAGCCAGCGGCGCGGCGGGAAAGGCATCACGGCCCTGACCGCAAAGGAAGAGGACTTTGCCGAACACGTTCTGGCCTGTTCGACCCATGATGAAATTCTCTTCTTCACCAACCGCGGCCGCGTGTATAAGCTCAAAGGCTATGAGATTCCGGAGGCCGGACGGACAGCCAAGGGAACCGCCGTTGTCAACATTCTGCAGCTGGATGGCGGAGAAAAAGTGACGGCCATGATTCCGCTTCCGCGTGATCACGAGGGATATACCCTGGTTATGGCCACGCGTCAGGGTAAGATCAAGCGCTGTGCCCTGTCCGATTTTGACAACCTCCGGAAAATGGGACTTATTGCCATCAACCTGGAGGAGAATGACGAGATGGCCGGGATCGAGCTGACCCGGGGCGGCGATCAGCTGATGATTGCCACCCGAAACGGAATGGCCATCCGTTTTGACGAGGAGGATGTGCGCATCATGGGCCGTCAGGCCATGGGTGTTCGGTCCATGCGAATCGCTGAGGGCGATGAGCTCATCTCCCTTGACAAGATTCGCGAAAGCGCAACCGTCCTTACCATTACGGAAAACGGCTTCGGAAAACGGACCGAGATTGACCGCTTCCGTGAGCAGAGCCGGGCCGGAAAAGGCATCAAGGCCATGAACATCACGGATGAAACCGGTCCGCTCGTCAGCATGATGGTGTTGCCCTCCGGCCTTGATCTGATGCTGATTACCAACGAGGGCACCATTATTCGGATTCCCGTGGATTCCATCTCCGTCGTCGGTCGTGTCACCAAGGGTGTCCGCCTGATGCGCCTGGCAGAGGGCAGTAAGATCGTCTCCGTCACGGCAACCGAGCAGGAACCGGAGGAACCCGAACTGACGGAGGATTCCGTCCCGGATGAACCGGTACAGAATCCGGACGAAGACGCAGATGACCGTGAAAACAGTCCTGATGCGGTGGTTCATGTTGAGGATGAATCCGCAAACGATGAACTGTAAGATTGAACCTTTTGCGGACTTCGCAGCCTGTCTGCAGGAATTAGAAGCCTAAAGGATCAGAAGGGCGAAACCGCACCGGTTTACCCAAAACATGTCCCTCTATCGATCATACAGTGCCGAAAGCCAAAGCAATATTCAAGGAGGATTTATGGAAGTACTTGATTTGCGGCAGATTACAGCTGCCGAATCGGAATTTGAAGGAAAAACGGTGACCGTCCAGGGATGGGTAAGAAACCATCGGAAACAGAAACAGATCGGCTTTATTGAGTTCTTTGATGGAACGGTCTTTGCCAGTATGCAGCTGGTCTATGATGAAAATGTCACCGATTTTGAAGCGGTTCAGAACATCCGGAACGGTTCAGCCATTACGGCAACCGGCGAGCTGGTCAAAGGGCGGAACGGCAGTCTTGAGATGATGGTTAAGGCGATTCAGGTGGAAGGAGATTCACCGGAGGATTATCCGCTGCAGCCCAAACGCCATTCACTGGAGTTCCTTCGGGAAATTGCCTATCTGCGGCCGAGAACGCGTCTGTTCCAGGCGGTTTTCCGTGTTCGCTCCGTCGCCGCGCAGGCCGTTCACAACCATTTCCAGTCGAGGGGATATGTGTATGTTCATACGCCGCTGATCACGGCCAATG
>JAFUBF010000158.1 GCA_017460325.1 Clostridia bacterium
GACGGATCAGCAGATGCTTGAGAAACTCCGCCAGAGGCAGACTGCCCAGCATCACTATCCCGATGGAACAGACGGTTGCCATGGCCTCCTCCAGCGGAATCATGCCGGGAATCACCTCAATCCCCGTCAGGGTTCGAACCGCCGCCAGAACCAGACCGGCAGTGGAGAGGATCCGAGTGCCGCCGGCCACCGCCTCAAAGCCCTGACTCTTCTTTTACGGGATCCGCGTCATGCCAACGCACAGAACCGCCGCCAGCACCAGGATCGGGAAGGAGGCCTGGAGCAGTTCCCCGGGGCTCATTTTCTGAACCAGTCCGCCGGCCAGGAGAGCCAGCGGGAGTACCATGAGGCCGATGAGGATTCCGTGCAGGAATTCATGCCGGGCATTTTCCGGAATCAGGGACATGCCCACCGGAATCGTAAAGATGACGGTGCAGCCAAAGGTGGCCGACAGGATAATGCCGGCAAAGCGTCCGATGGACGGGTTCTGTGCCAGATGCTCCGCCAGCTGATACCCGCCCATATCAATGGCCAGAATCCCGCCAAAGGTCCCGGGATCCAGGTGAAGGGCGCTGCAAAGAGGCGTCAGCACCGTGGCCAGGAGACTGGAAATGGCCGGGACAAGGCAGATAATGCCCGGCATGGACAGGGCCAGGGGACCGAGAAGCATAAAGCCCTCCTCAAACTTTTCCCCCAGCCCGAAACGGTTATTCAGGATGCGATCCACGCCGCCCAGGATCGCCCCAAAGGCCATGCAGGCCATGATGATCTGGTTCATATGCCGGTCCGGCCTCCCTCAGTTAAGGCACCTGCCGCGATCCGGTCCTTCAGGTCAAGGATCCGGCGGACACTCCCGTCAAGCCGCTCCGTGGAAATCCGCCCGTCTTCCACCGCCCGGACCATTCCCTCAAAGGCCGCCTTCGGGTCGGCCGGCAGAAGAAGCAGATCCGCCCCCGCCAGAAACGCCCCAACGGCTGCCTCCTCCGGGGTATACCGGGAATGAATGGCCCCCATGGACAGGGCATCTGTAATGATCACCCCGTCATACCCCAGTTCGCCTCTCAGCTTTCCCGTAAGCATTGTTCCGGAAAGGGTTGCCGGTACATCCGTCCCCGTTATCGCAGGCACAGAGACGTGAGCCGTCATGATCATCCGGACGCCTGCCCGGATGCCCGCCTCGAAGGGGCGCATTTCGCAGCTGCGCATCTCCTCCCAGGTTCGCCGCGTCTCCGCTTTCCCCTCGTGGGTATCCATGACCGTATTCCCGTGCCCCGGAAAATGCTTGAGGCAGCCCAGAATGCCGGCTGCCCGCAATCCCTCCAGACAGGCCACCGCCATGGCGGCCACCTCATCGGGATCACTGCCGTAAGACCGATTACGCATTAACTGATTGTCGGGGTTGGTGAGGACATCCGCCACCGGCGCAAAGTCCACATCAAGCCCATACCCTTTCAGATACTGTCCGATCCGGTTTCCCGCTGAATAGGCCTGTTCCGGATCATGGGATCGCCCGATTTCCGACGTATGCGCCATGTGCGGTACATCAAAGCCTGCCGGATGATTCGCAATCCGGGCAATCTGCCCGCCTTCCTCATCAATGGTCAGGACAGGCCGTACCGGCCCCAGTGTATGCAGTGCCGCCGTAAAACGTCGGAGCTGCTCCGGGCCCTCAAGATTGCCCCGCAGCAGGCAGAATCCCCCAAAGGGATATTGGACATATCTGTCCCGCATGGCATCCGTCAGTTCCGTGCCCCCCAGGAATTCACCACCTGCCTGCTCCAGTGCCCCCGGCAGCACAATAAAGAGCTGCCCGATCTTTTCCCGAAGGGTCATCTTTTCCAGTTCCTTCAACTTTGCCTCCTATTGATGCCGCTTTGGCTTTCGGCACCGTACGTTTGACATGGGACATGATATGGTGAACCGGTGCAACATTTGTCCACTCCTAATCATGCTGCTTTGGCTTTCGGCACCGCATTATTGATGAGGGACATTGTCAGGTAAATCGGTGCAGAGCACCGAGCCCAACTTCCTGTCCGGTTTCCGCTCTTCCGGAAAATGCCCAAGGCCTTTGGCCGTCACTTTTGCTGTTTCCGCTCTCTGGCCATATACCAGGCAAGGATATGGTCCGTCTGTTCAAAGCGTCCGCTGCGGATGCGCCGCTCCAGTTTCTCCGGGGACAGGACCTCAACATGCAGAAATTCCGTCTCATCCAGGTCCTGCGCAGCCACTTTCCGGCAGTTCTCGGCCATATACAGGAAGGCCGTGTTATCCGAAATGGTGGCATTGGCCGGAACTTTCATCAGGTAGGTCCACTGGTCCGACTCATACCCCGTCTCCTCCCGCAGTTCCCGGCGGGCGGCTGCCATGGCCTCCTCCAGAGTGAAGGGCACCTCCGCAGGACCGGCCAGCGTCTGACCGCTCCGCTCCAGACCGCCCGCGGCAAACTCCGTGGTCACCCGGTTAATTCCCTGCCGGAACTGACGGACGCAGATGTAATTCCCGGATTCATCCGTGGCAACGATCACCACATAATCCCTCTTACTGTAGGAATAATAGGGCTCGAAGACGGTTCCATCCGGAAACCGGTAGGTACAGCGCCGCACGTCAAACCACTCATCCCGGATCACATGCTCCGTTTTCAGTAGCTCCCAGGCCAGATCTTCCCGGTCCGGGCCCGTCGGCTTTTCCTTCATTGCTGCCCCGGCTTTCGGCTCCGGTTGACTGATATGGGACATGCTTTGACAAACCGGTGCAGACTTTGCGCTTTCCTTACTCATTTTCCTTCTTTTCGTTCTCTTTCTTTTCCCGCTCCTCCACCGACTTTCCAATGGCTGCAAGCACAACAAGAACAACACCCATCGCAAGCAGAATCTTTTTCATGGTTGCCTCCTTCATTTTTTATCTGTCGTTTCTGTTTCTGAACCGGTGCGGTTCGCACCCCGAGGCAAAGTCCGTACCCCTTTGCCTTTGCGATGCAAGAGTACCACAAAAGTCCTCCGTTTTCAATGTCTGCCCGCCTTTTTCTGCCGGGGAATGCCGGTTCAGATCCAGGGGCCTTTTTCCCTCCGGTCCTGACCGGAACTTCCCCTGTTTCCGGGCTCTTACTGACTTTTGGCTTGCGCAACCTATTTTGCTCTGGTATAATGCATCTGCCTATTTTATGCGGTGACAACCCCGTATTTCCGGCCGAAGCGGTAAAGTACCGGACTGGTCAATGGCCTTTATCCCGTTCCGCATCAGGCTTTTCATTTTCTGCATTCCAATGCGAAAGGAGAGAAAGTGCCCCGGACATGGCACTTCACGCACCATTCCATGAAATCAAGGCTTTCCCTTCTGTTTCTTCTCCTTCTCCTGGTGATCCTCTGTATCCCGTCCGCCTTTGCGGAGGAGATGCAGTCAGGCAGTATCGTCAGAACCTCCAAAAATGCCAACCTGAGGAAAGATCCCGGTCTCAATGCGCCCCTGGTCCAGCGCCTCAACAGCCACCAGGAGGTTCAGATCCTGGATACGGTGACCGTTGGCAGGGAAACCTGGGCACGGATTTCCGTCAAAAACGGGAACGGCCGGCGCGAGGGCTATATTCTCATGTCTCTCCTTGAGCCCATTCCAACGCCCTCGCCGACGCCCACGCCTTCCCCGGTTCCGACTCCGTCGCCGGTTCCGACGCCCTCCCCGACGCCCACACCGGATTACCGGAATGTTTCCTTTGATGAGAAGGATCCGGATGTCATGCGGACCTCAAGGGATTCCAATCTGCGTAAGGATGCCGGAAAGAACAGCGATATTATCCAGAAAGTCCCGCGGCACTCTGTCCTGCGCATTCTTCGCCGGGATGAGGAGCACAGCGAATGGATCTACGTCAAAATTAAGAAGAGTGGGAAACTCGGCTGGATGATGGCCGACCTGGTGGAGCCCATCCCAACGCCCACCCCGACACCGACTCCAACGCCGACCCCCACGCCGACCCCGACACCCTCACCGGTGCCGACGCCGACGCCCGTACCGACCCCAACACCCATTCCGACACCGACCCCGATTCCAACTCCCACCCCGGTACCGACCCCGACCCCCACGCCCTCTCCGAGTCCCGTGCCCAAGACGGCCGAACAGTTCAAGGCGGCCGAATACAAGTTCCCCGAGACTCAGCTGATGCGCACCAAGGTCAACACCAATATCCGGAAGGTGCCAAATGGTCAGCGTCTCGGCTCCCTGAGCACGCACACCAAGGTCAATGTCGTCGGTGCCCTCACGTATAACGATAAAGTCTGGTACCACGTTCTGGGGGACAAGGATCATCCCGAGGGATACATTTCCTCCGAAATGCTGGAACAGATCCGTCCCGTCGTGCTGACCGAGGTCAGCGGACAGGAAATTCTGGCCCGGTTCCCCCTGATCTCCTCCGATCCCCTTGAACGCAACGATCCGGACGGCCCCATGTTCTCCTATACTCAGGAGGAAATGAACCGCTATAAGACGATTAAGCAGGGCGACCGCGGCAATGACGTCGTTAAGATCAAGCAGCGGCTGTTCGCCCTCGGCTATTACCGGAACTCCGAAAACGTCAGCAATCCGCTGTATACCAGTTCCACGGCTGAGATTATCGCCAGCTTCCAGCGCAACGTCGGCGTGGATGCCACCGGGATCTGCGATCAGCTTACACAGTGTCTCCTCTTTGATGACCGCATTCCCTCCCGGACGACCGTTAAGGAAAGTGACGAGGACGGGTATCTGTCCAACAAGCGTCAGCCCATGTCGATTCTGCGGGCGGAAACCTCCCAGTACGATTTCTACGGCAGCATTCAGCTGAGCATCAAGAATCAGACGGAAAGCCGCGTTTCCGCTTTCGCCATCAAGGTCATTCCCAATCGCAGTGACGGAACGCCCTGCGGCTTTGCCACGGATTTCAGAACGGAAATCCTCCGGGAATATTCCCTCAAGGATATCGGAATTGCACCGAACTATGTCTATTCCGATTTCGAGACCAACGAGACGGCCGACTGGGAATACACCTGGCCGCACCACTTCTGCGTCGCGTATAAGGAATACTTCTCCGGCGCTCAGATTGCCGTCTGCTGGTTCCGCGCCGGCGGCCGTACCTATCGGGTAGATGATGACCAGCTGGTCTGGTTCCCTGTGGGCACCTGTCCGGATGAAATCCTCATGCACACCATGCCCATCGAGGTCACCTCTGAGGAAAGCAATTTTGCCGGCGGCTGGGATTTCGGCATGACCACCCATTACGTCTACCCCGTCTACCAGCGCTATTACAGCCTCCCGCAGGGGGCCTACATTGAGGCCGTTTCAGCGAACTCCGCTGCCGAGGACGCCGGCCTTGAACCCGGTGACATCATCCTGGGCATCAATAACCTCACCATTCTGGGAGATGCCACGCTGCGCAAGGCCCGGGGCCGTATGCAGCCGGGCGACATTGCCGAACTCTATTTCTGGCGCAATGGTAAATACTACAAGACGGAGATCATCCGTCCCGCACAGCTGGACAGCCATCAGATTGACGACTGATTTCCGGCCTCCTTCACGCTAAAAAAGCAACCAGGGATTTCCCTGGTTGCTTTTGTTTTGGCCTTTAACGGTCCTCCGGGGGATACGCCCCGCCCAGTTCCCGGATTTCCTCCATCAGTTCCCTGTTCCCGGCGTCCGCCAGCTCGTAAACCGAACGGCCGCCCAGCTCCGCCACCCCTTTCAGTGCCTTCTCGCTGAATGCCTGTCGGACACCGCCATCCAGGTATGTGAGGGTACAGCCAAAATCCCGAAGCCGTTGCACAGCCTCCTTTTCCGCCTGCCGGTAACTGTCCCATTCCATCTGTTCCGCGGCCCGCGCTGCGGCACTGAGTGCCTCCCGGGTGCCTTCCTCCATCCGGTCATACACCGCGCGGGACATAAGCAACGGTTCCGGCGCATAGGTATGGCGGTCCAGGAGAATATACCGGGCTGCGTCATAATCCCCCAGATAGACAAGGCTCACCAGATCATTCTCTGCCCCGTCCAGCACGCCCTGGAAAAGGGCCGAATAGACGGAATGACGCGCCATTCCCTGCTGCCGGGCGCCCATGGCCGTGAGGTAACTGTGCATGGCTTCCGTGCCCTCCGTGCACAGCGTCAGGCCCGTCATGTCCAGGGGCGAGGCTACCTGCCGGACGGTATAAAAGCACCGGCCGCCGCAGTTGTACCAGCCCAGGACCTTCACCTCCGGAATCCGGGTCTCAATAATCTCCGCCAGATTCTTGCCCGTCACGCCCCAGAGAACAGCCTGCAGATGCGCATCACTGTTCACCAGAAACGGCAGGGACAGGACCGACAGCGTGGGCACCTTCTCCGAAAGCGTCCGCACGGAAACATGCCCAAGGGCCAGATCACCCCGGACAAGCGCCTCCAGAATCCCGTTTTCATCTCCGTACAGCGAACCGGCCGCGCCGACCTGCACCTCTTCCGTGTTTCCCATAGCCTCTGCAAGACGCTGATCCGCCTGGACCGTGGGATGGCCCGTTTCATGCACCGTCGCCACCTGCAGCGTCGCCGCGCCGGCATTGGCCCACAGGAAAAGAAACATCAGGAACAGGAACATTCCCTTTCTCCGCATTCGCGCATCTCCCCTCTTAGCCCGGCCCCGGCCGGGTCTTTTCTCATTCCAGGGGTACTATAGCAAAAAGTCCGGCGGAAAATCAACCTTGTCCGGCAATTTCCATCCCGGGCTTTGACTCGAAACGGTCTGTTTACCCCGAAACATTGACAACCGGCCCTTCTGTCTTTAGAATACGCAGTGAAGGAACAGCGCCCGGACTCACCTGCAAACGTATCCTGCAGCAAATTCCGGCAGTTCCCGATCATGGCCCCCTGGGGCAGAGGAAACGGAGGATACAGGACAATATCCTGTGCGACACAGATGAAGCTCATGATTGTCGGTCTCGGTCTGATTGGCGGCAGTATGGCCATGGCTCTCAGAAACTATCCGGGACTTGAATGCACCGCTGTGACCCGAAACCCGGTGACCCGCGCCGAAGCGCTGCGGCTGGGCATTATCC
>JAFUBF010000159.1 GCA_017460325.1 Clostridia bacterium
ACCATTTTGTACCTCATCTGTTCTCCGTTTCCATGATTTTTCTTGCCAATTCGGGAAAAGCATCCTATAATTAACCACTGATAACATCAGGTTATCCTCATTGTTCCCGCGGGAAGCCTTATCGCACGCCCGCGCCATCAACCCGGAGGGCAGTGGTGAAACGTTTTCTCTCTGTATTTTTTCTGTTCTGTGCCGTTGCCCTTTTCGCCCTGGCACAGGCCGACGATTATGGCAGCGATGTCTGTCTGCAGTATTTCATGCAAAATGCCGTTAACGGCGTTCCGCAGATCCTCTATTCCGGGATTACCAAGACGGGCCTGTCCATGCGCAGCCAGCCGGACCGTTCAAGCGATCCCCTGGGGACCCTGAATGCACATGCCACCGTGCAGATTTTCGGGTTTGATCAGACCTGGCTTTACTGCTGGGATGAGAATGTCGGTATTTACTATCTGGTCCGGCAAACCGTCGACGAAATCACGAAGGTCCGAAGTGATGCGCCCGCTTACGGCGTGATCCCGAACCACTATGTGGCAACCTTTTCCGTGGACACGGCGCTGTACGCCGAACCCAGCAAGAACTCCGAAAAAATCTTCGAGTGCACCGCCAATTCCAGAATTTCGTTCTGGCTGATTCGTGACGGATGGGCCGTTGTCCCCTACCGCCGCCTGATCGGGTATGTCTACCTGGGCGACCTGACCAATCTTGAGCCGGTTGCCCCCTCTGTCGATTATGCGAAGCCCGGTGACATTCTTTCCGTCTTTACTACCTTTTATTCCGTCAAGGATACCGAACTGAACATCGGCCGGATGGAGAACATTCGCGTCGGCTGTTCCTACATCAACAACGTCTATCAGCCGGGCGAGGAATTCAATTTCAACCAGATTGCCGGCCCCTACCGGCGCTCACGGGGATACATGCCCACCCCTGTTCTGGTGGACGGCGATACCACAGCCGGATACGGCGGCGGCACCTGTCAGGTCAGCACCACCCTTTACAATGCGCTTTTGCAGCTTGGCAGCGGAATCAACATTCTCTGGCGTCGTCCTCACGGCCCCAGCGGCGCATCCTATGCCCCTCACGGGGTGGATGCTGCCGTCGGTGCTCAGAACCTGAACCTGATTTTTGAGGATGCCTTCGATTTCCCCATCGAGATCGATTCGACCGCGACGAACGGTGCTCTGTGCATCTGCATCCGGAAAGCCGCCTCCGCCTCCTGATTCAACCTCGGATTGTCCAAAGTCTGCCCCGTACCGGGCAGACTTTTTTTATCCCGGTTTTCATCTCCCCCGTAATTCCTGTATAATAGGCCTGCCCGGCATTGTGCCGGTTCACAAAGCTGGAAGGAGAACGGAAATGATTCACCTGGAGAGGATCACTGGAAAGAATGTCTGGGAAATTCTGAAACTGCAGGTTCGGGAGGATCAGCGAAAATTCGTGGCTTCCAATGAAACCAGCATCATTGAGGCATACATCGCCCAGAATGCGCACGGCCATGCGTTCCCTTTCGGGATCTACGCGGATGATATACCGGTCGGTTTCTGCATGATCGGGTACGGAACCGACGATTCATGGACCGATGCCCCCGCCATCGCCCGGGACAGTTATAATCTCTGGCGGCTCATGATCGATGCACATTTTCAGGGCAGAGGGTACGGAAAGGCCGCCATGGAACAGATCCTCTCATTCATCCGAACCATGCCCGTCGAGCCTGCCACGCGCTGCTGGCTGTCCTACGAACCGGAGAATCATGCCGCCCGGCAGCTGTACCGGTCTTTCGGTTTTCAGGAAACCGGCGATTGGGACGGTGAGGAAATGATCGCCGTTCTCGATCTGACTTCACGGCCCGCCCTGCCGGCCCCTCCGGAAGGTCCAGAAACTTCGGCCGGGATTCCCTGCGAAACGGTCCCCTCTGTCTGCAGAACCAGTCCCATGGCCGACAAGATCCGCCTGTTCATGGATCTCTTCCGTGGACGGGCGGATGTCTATGCCAGACGCTGGGAAAACGAGACGAAAGGAACTGCCGGCTATTCCCCAGCCTGTAAAAACGATGGGGTCTGGGGCATTTGCCACAAGCCCTGCAAAACCTGTAACGCTGCCGACTGTCTCCCTTTCACTCCGGAAGCGGTGGAAAAGCACCTGGCCAAAGACAATCCGACCGTACTGGGCATCTACGCCCTCCAGCCGGATGATACCTGCTGGTTTCTGGCCATCGACATGGACGAGGGCACGTGGCAGACGGATGTAAAGGCGATCCGAAGCGTCTGCCGGACTGAAGAGATCCCGCTTGCGGTTGAAAGGTCCAGGAGTGGAAACGGCGCACACCTGTGGTTTTTCTTCAGCGAGAAGCTGCCTGCCTCACTGGCCCGGCGTTTCGGTGCCTCCCTGATTTCCGCTGCCATGAAAGCGGATGCGAAGCTGTCCTTCAGTTCCTATGACCGCATGTTCCCGAATCAGGATTTCATGCCCTCGGGCGGTTTCGGAAACCTGATTGCCCTGCCTCTCCAGCCGGAAGCGGCCCGCAAATGTCGTGGAAGTCTGTTTATCGATGAGAACGAAGCGGTCTATCCGGACCAGTGGCTCTACCTCTCCCAGATCCGAAAGATGTCAAAAAGCGAGGTGGATTCCGTTCTGGCACACATCGGTTCAAGGCCCCTCGGTCAGCTGGCCGAGTCTGAAGAGGAGGAGGACAAAGCGCCCTGGAACAAAGCCGGGTCCGGCATTCCGAAAAACGATCCGACCACCTGCCTCGAATGTACCCTTGCGGACCGGATTTACATTTCCACCGGGAACGTCTCAAATGCCGTTCAGAATCAGCTCAAACGACTGGCTGCTTTCCAGAATCCCGAATTCTACAAACAGCAGGCAATGCGAATGTCCGTCTGGAACATCCCCCGGGTAATTTCCTGCGCGGAATATGAAGGGAACTACCTCTGCCTGCCCCGGGGCTGTTCCGAAGCCGTGAACGCATTTGCCGGTGAACATCACCTTTCGATCACCTGGCAGGACCGGCAGTCCTCCGGCCGACCGATTTCCCTCACGTTCAAAGGGACCCTGCGTCCGGAGCAGCAGCCCGCACTCGATGCCCTGTGTCAGTTTGAC
>JAFUBF010000160.1 GCA_017460325.1 Clostridia bacterium
GCTGGCAGCCGCCCCTTTACCTGCATCTGCCGCCGGTCATGAAAGACAGCACCCGCAAGCTTTCCAAGCGTTACGGCGATCCCTCTTTCGAGGATCTGCTGGCCCAGGGCTACCTGAAAGAGGCCATCATCAACTTTATTGCCCTCCTGGGCTGGGCCCCGAAGGACACCAATGAAGAGTTTTTCAGCATGGAGGATCTGATCCGCCTCTTTGATGAGCGCGGCCTCAACAAGAGTCCTGCCATCTTTGACATGAACAAGCTGACCTACTTCAATGCCCATTATATCCGTGAACTGTCCCCGGAGCGGTACGCCGAACTGGCTCACCCCTGGCTCGCTCAGGTGCTTGATCCGACCCGTTTCGACTGTGCCCGCCTCTGCGAGCTCCTGCAGGGCCGTACGGAGATTTTCTCCCAGCTTCCGGATATGGTCCGTTTCCTGGCAGAAATGCCCAGTTTCGAAACGGATCTGTATGTCAACAAGAAGAGCAAGACCACACCGGAAATTGCACGTCAGGCACTCGCCTTTGTGGAGCCGGTACTGGCGGCCATTCCCGAATGGACCGAAACCTGCCTGCACGATACCATCATGGCCGCCATTCCGGAGTCCGGCATGAAGACCAGCCAGGTTCTCTGGCCGTTCCGTATCGCTATTACCGGACAGGCGGCAACCCCCGGCGGCGCCTTTGAGATGGCGTATCTGCTGGGACGCGAGACGACCATGGCAAGGCTTCACGCCTCCATGGCTGCCCTCGGATAAAGATTTCCCGAACAAATCAGGGACAACCGGCAAAGGCCGGTTGTCCCTTTGTCGGGTTTTGGGCAGGTTTTTTTGTCAAGTAGAAAAATCCGCTTCCATTCTGGGCACAATTGGAGAATCGTCGGGGAACGGAAAGAATCGGATTGAATTCCCCGGGGCTCCGGACTATAATACGGGACGTTGTGTATATGCCCCTTTCTGCGGCCCGAATCCGTTATTTATTTAACAGGTTCGAATGCCGGAAACTTCCTTGACAGGAAGCAGAAAGGGGCATATAATGTGTCTGCCTTTGGCACAAACCACAATATATAGTGTTTGAGGGGATTGGGGAAGTATGAAAATCATTAAACGCAACGGAGCGGAGGAAACCTTTCATCAGGAAAAAATCATCAACGCCATACGCAAAGCCAACAATACCGTCGAGGACAAGTACCGCCTGACCGAGGTGCAGATCACAAGGATTTCGGAGGCCGTCATTCTCTCCTGTACGGAGCTGAACCGGACGCCCACCGTCGAGGAAATTCAGGATTTCGTCGAGGATCAGATCATGGCCCACGGCGCCTTTGAGGTGGCCAGGCACTACATCACCTATCGGTACACGCGCTCACTGGTCCGCAGAAGCAACACCACGGATGAACGCATTCTATCGCTGATCGAATGCAACAACGAGGAAGCCAAGCAGGAAAATGCCAACAAGAATCCCATCGTCAATTCCACGCAGCGGGATTACATCGCCGGCGAGGTCAGCCGTGACCTGACCGAACGGATTCTGCTTCCTCAGGACATTGTCGAGGCCCACAATGCCGGTATCATCCATTTCCATGACAGCGACTATTATGCTAAGCACATGCACAACTGCGACCTGGTAAACCTGGAGGATATGCTGCAGAACGGAACGGTCATCACCGGTACGCTCATTGAGCGTCCGCATTCCTTCTCCACCGCCTGCAACATCGCCACCCAGATCATCGCGCAGGTCGCCTCAAACCAGTACGGCGGGCAGTCCATCTCCCTGGCACATCTGGCCCCCTTCGTGCAGGTGTCAAGAGAGAAGATCGCCGCATCGGTCCGGGAAGAACTCACGAGTCTCGGGATGCACCCCACGGAGGAGGACATCCGGAAGGTCACGGAAAAGCGGCTGCGGGAGGAAATCAACCGCGGCATTCAGACCATTCAGTATCAGGTCGTCACCCTTCTGACCACCAACGGACAGGCGCCCTTTGTCACGGTGTTCATGTACCTGGGCGAAGCCCGGAATGAGCAGGAACGCGAGGATCTGGCCCTGATCATTGAGGAGACCCTTCAGCAGCGCTGGCAGGGCGTCAAGAATGAGAAAGGGGTCTGGGTCACCCCCGCTTTCCCGAAACTCATCTACGTCCTGGAGGAGGACAACATCAATGAGGGCAGCAAGTACTACGACCTGACCAGGCTGGCGGCCAAGTGCACCGCCAAGCGAATGGTTCC
>JAFUBF010000161.1 GCA_017460325.1 Clostridia bacterium
AAGGGTTTCAATGGACAGGGACAGCGGCGTGACATCCATCAGGATAACATCTCGGGCGGCAGAGGATACGGTCATCCCTGTCCCGTTTGCCGAAAGTTTCTCTCCCTGAAGGGCCGCGCCCATGGCCACGCACTCATCCGGGTTAAGGGTCTTCGCCGGTGTTTTCCCCGTCAGCCGCCTGACCATCTCCTGCACAGCCGGAATCCGGGTGCTGCCACCCACCAGGAGAACCTGGGAGAGATCACGCATGGTCAGTCCGGCATCGCTCATAACCTGAGTGACCGGTCCGCAGGTCCGGTCCACCAGATCGTGGGTCAGCTCATCAAAGCGGGCCCGGGTAATGGACATTTCCAGGTGATGCGTTCCGCTGCGGTCCTGGATCAGGAAAGGCAGGACGATATCCGCTTTCAGCTGAGAGGAAAGTTCCCGCTTGGCCTTCTCCGCCGCCTCCCGTACCCGGAGCAGCGCCGCCGTATCCTTCCGCAGATCCACCTTCTCACTCTGCCGGTATTCAGAGACGACATAATCCACCAGACGGCTGTCAAAGTCATCCCCGCCCAGATGGTTGTCCCCGCTGGTAGCCAGCACCTCAATGACCCCGTCTCCGATTTCAATCAGGCTGACATCAAAGGTCCCGCCGCCCAGGTCATAGACCAGAATCTTCTGGCTATGTCCATGGTCAAGTCCGTACGCAAACGCGGCAGAGGTCGGTTCATTGATGATCCGCAGAACCTCAAGACCGGCAATCCGTCCGGCATCCTTCGTGGCCTGCCGCTGAGCATCCGTAAAATAGGCCGGTACGGTAATCACGGCACGGTTCACCGGCTCACCCAGGTACGCCTCGGAATCCCGGCGCAGCTTCTGGAGAATCATGGCTGAGATTTCCTGCGGGGTATAGGCCTTCCCGTCAATTCTAATCCGTCTGTCACTTCCCATATCCCGCTTGATGGAAAGGATTGTCCGGTCGGGATTCACCGCCTGCTGACGCCTGGCTGCCTCGCCGACAATCCGCTCACCGTCTTTCGAAAACGCAACTACCGAAGGGGTTGTTCGTCCCCCCTCGGAATTGGGAATAATCACCGGTTCACCGTTTTCCATAACGGCAACACAGCTGTTTGTGGTTCCAAGATCGATCCCGATTACCTTACTCAAAATCGTACCCTCCTGTCTGTTGCCGGAAACCGGCACTTTCTATCATCGCATCCGCCGCAGGTCCGCTCCCGGGAGGGGCTCAGTCCCAGGCATTCTCCTCTTCATCGTTTCCGAAGTCCGGTATCTCCGTCCGCTGGCTGCTGACCGGCGGCAGTTCGCCCACATCCGAAAGGCGCCTTGCAATTGCCTCTCCCTGTTTCTGTGCCCGTTCAATCTCCTGGCTGGCCTGATACAGCCTTTTCTGCGTGCGGTTCAGAGCATCCGCATAGCGGACAAAATCCTGGCGCACTGCACTCAGAAGGCCGATAATTTCATCCGTCCGCTGTTCAATTGCCAGCGAGCGGAAGCCCACCTGCAGCCCGGAAAGCAGTGCGGCCAGTGTGGCCGGTCCGGCCATGACAATCCGGCTTTCTCTCTGAATGCGCTCTGCCAGTCCGTTCATCCTGAGCAGCTCCGCATAAAGCCCTTCACTCTGCAGAAAGAGGATTCCGTAATCCGTGGTATACGGCGCGGCAATGATCCGCTCGGAAATCCGGCGGGCATGCACCCGTACGGCCGATTCCAGCAGGTCCCTGGCACTATCAATTTCCTGTTTGGATCCATGCTCAAGGGCATTGCGCAGTTCCTGATACTCCCGGGTGGAAAGGCTGGCATCAATGGGCAGATAGACGCTTTTTCCGGTCTCCTGTCCCGGCATTATCACGGCATAATCCACTGTATAGGCCTTTTCCGGATCCACCTGCACATGCTGGGCATACTGCTGCGGTGCCAGCATTTCCACCAGCAGATTCCGCAGCTGTGCCTCTCCGTACAGGCCGAGCGGCGTCGTTCCGCTCAGCATCCGGTTAAACTCATCCACGGTTCCCGCCAGATTTTCAAGTGCACCGAGGCTTTCCGTAAACTGTTCCAGACGGCCATTGACCTGCTGGAAGGAATCGCCGATTTTCCGGTCGACCACCTCGCCCAGCTGCTCTTCCACGGAGGAACGGAGGCTGTTTATCTGCTCCCGG
>JAFUBF010000162.1 GCA_017460325.1 Clostridia bacterium
CAAAGGACACAAACCCATCTGAGATTATAAATCAAAATCCGGATTCTGTGAAGGAAGTTTCAGAAGATTTATGAAACGTCCCCATTCCGCAGAACCCGGACACTGCCCGGATTCACTGAATCTTCAGCGCATCTCGCTCAAAGCTGAGAGCCAACGTATGGCCCCTTGAGATCATGTGCTGACCAATCACCCGGGAATTTAGACCGACCCCAACATAGCAGCCATCTCCCTTTAAAAGTCCCAAAAAAACACCCGTTATTTCGCGTTTTCACGCCTTTCATACGTCAGTCTGACATCATATCCAAGTTCTTCCCTGATGGCAAGAAACGTTCTGATTATGATCTGTTCCCGGTTTCGGACGATCTTGTTGACATAGGACTTTGTTATCCCGACCTTTCCCGCCACTTTTGCCTGGGTAACCTGCTCCTCCATGCATTTCGTCTTGATGTCCAGTTCAATGTTGTTTTTCAGCAGTCCTCACCTTAATAACAAGTTGATTTATAGGTCAAATTATCCTATCACAAACCCGGGTATGTGGCAAGTCAGAATTTCGGGCCCGGACCCTTGCCTTAAACGAAAAAAGTCTCTCCGCAGAGAGACTTGGAACCCACTCTGGAAAGTCACTGTCAGACTTAAGCATCTTTCAGTTCGGAGGTGCAGAACGGGCAGCGGGTCGCGTCGATATTGATCTCGCTCTTGCAGAACGGGCAGGTCTTGACCGTGATCTTCTTCGGGGCTTCCTTGACGAAGCGCTTCTTTCCCTCGTTGATTGCCTTGACAATCAGGAACAGAACAAACGCCGTCAGAAGGAACTCCACAAGAACTGCAAGGAAGCTGATCACGCTTCCGGCAAAACCGGTTCCGCCGGTTTCAAGCTTTGGCAGAGACTCGAGTATCGGATTGAGGAAAATTTCGATAACAGCAGTCACTACTTTACCGAACGCCGCGCCGATGACAACACCGATGGCCATATCCACGACGTTGCCGCGCATTGCAAACGCCTTGAACTCCTCCAGGAACTTTTTCATCAAATACCCTTCCCTTCTTAATAAAAAATCTATATGGAACGGACTTTGTCCGTAACCATCCTATTGATTGGATGCACCGGCATCCCCCGGCTCGGAGCTTTCCATCGTCCCGTCACTGTTCCCGGATGATTCCGCCATCCGACCGGGAGCGGTCGCAGGTCCGGCTTCCGGTTCCGGCACGGAATCCGGCAGAGGATCTGGTGCGGCCTGCTGACCGGCATCTTTGGCAGGCTCTGTTTCAGGCCGTTGGCCGGGAGCAGACTCAGAGTCGGTTGCTGCCTGCTGTCCGGCATCCGTTGCAGGATCCGTCATGCCTGTCTGAGCGGAATCGGCAGGTCCGGTCCCGGTCGGCTGACCGGAGACCGTTGTTCCGATGTCAAACGTTCCCTCCTCGACGGCGGGCGTTTCCTCCTTCTCTTTCGCCAGACTGGCAAAATCGATTTCCGGCAGTTCATCGAGAGAAGAAATGCAGAAATGCCGGAGAAACGCATCTGTCGTCCGGTACAGGATCGGTCGCCCCAGTGCCTCTTTCCGCCCAGCCTCCTCAATGAGTCCTTTTGCGATAAGGGACTGGACCGAATAGTCACATTTCACCCCGCGGATCTGTTCCACTTCGGCCTTGGTAACCGGCTGCCGGTAGGCAATCACGGCCAGCGTTTCCATGATGGCCTGAGACAGGGACTGTTTCTGTACCGGCTGCAGAAGATGCTCCACGTATTTCGCGTAATCAGGCCTTGTGGCCAGCTGCACATGAGCGCCAAACCGAAGCAGGCGCAATCCCCGTCGGTTAAAATCGTATTCGCTTTCAAGGAGATCCAGCGCCTCATCCAGCTCCTTTGCGGTGAGGTTCATGGCCTTCCCCAGGTCCTCCCGTTCCACCGCGTTCCCCGACACAAAGAGAATTGCCTCGATAATCCCCGGCCATTCATCCTTTTCGGGCTTTTCGTTCCGATTGTTCTCCTGCGGCATCAGGATCCGCTGGCTCCCGTTCTCCATTGGACACATCGCTCCTTTTCCCGGGGAGAATCAGTATATCATCAAAGGTATGTTCCTGTTCAACATGTAACTGTCCCAGATTCAGCATCTCCAGAAGGGCGCTGAAATAGGAAACCACTTCGTTTTTGGTCACATCGGCAGAGAGCATATCCGAAAACAGCACCGGTCCCTGCCGCAGGCGGACCGTCAGATTGTAGACGCACTGTTCGATGGTGAAACGGTCACGGTTGATGGAACGGAAAACACGTCCGCCCGGTTCGTTATCCCTCGCCCGCCGCTCAATGATCCGTTCCAGTGCCCGGACCAGTCCGCTGAGGGTAAGCCCGGTCAGTTCCACCGGCTGAGGGGGAAGCGGGTATTCCTCCGGAAGCTTGGAAAAGGCATTCATTGCCGCCTTTTCAAACTCCTTCATCCGCCCGGCACTTTCCTTGTACAGTTTGTACTCTTCCAGTCGACGGATCAGGGCCTGTTCCGGCGTTTCCGCATCCGGATCCTCCGGTGCCGGCGGTTTGGGCAGCAGCGAACGGGACTTGATCTCAAGGAGCATGGCCGCCATCTGCAGAAACTCACTGGCTGTATCCATATCCAGTTCATCCAGTCCCTGCAGGGAAGCCAGGTACTGCTCCGTAATCTCCGAGACAAAAATGTCCGTGATGTCCACTTTTGCCTGATTAATCAGGTGAAGTAACAGGTCCAGCGGGCCCGCAAACTGGGAAAGCGAAACAACGTACGCCATTTCTACCCCCAGAGCGCCTTTACCGGCATCAGCACGAGGTCCTGAATCGGATAGACACAGGCGCTGATGATGCGGCCCAGAACACCCGTTGCCGAAAGCAGAAGGACCAGGCCCATGGCAATACGGAAGCCCATCTGATTCAGTTGGAATCTTCCCTTGAAGAGCAGATCATTGAATACATGATAACCATCCAGCGGCGGGATCGGCAGCAGATTGAAGATGGCCAGGTTCAGGTTCACCAGTGCGGTATAGGCGGACAGCCGGACAAAAGGCAGCAGCCAGGTGCGCACCAGAACATCCCCGAACACCGTCCCCGCTCTCCCCTGAATGACCTCCCAGATCGCGTTGTAGCGGTAACTGCAGAGCATAGAAAGACCGTATCGGTTAATGACGCGCGGATCCCACATCTGAGAGGAACACGCCACCGTCACCATGGTAAAGAGCAGAAACAGAAGCAGGTTCATACAGATTCCGGCGATGGACACCAGGAAATCTGCCCGTACACGATCCCCCTTGAAACGATAGGGATTCACCGGCACCGGCTTGGCATAGCCAAACCCGGCAAAGAACATGAGAAGCGTACCAAACGGATCCAGATGGGCCAGAGGGTTGATGGTCATCCTCCCGGCCTCAAGCGCTGTATCATCCCCGCAGCGATGCGCCACATAGGCGTGTGCAAACTCGTGGAAACACAGTCCGATCAGTACTGCCGCAATCCGGTAAATCGCCTGATCAAAGAAGGAGAGGGGCTCACGAAAAAGTGTCTGCAAATATTGAAGCAAGCCTTTCTTCCTTTCATGTTTTATCAGTGACCGCATTTTACCGCTTTAGCGTGATTTCGTCAAGTACATTGGACACGTGTAAAAGGCATCCGCCGCAGCGGATGCCTTTTTCGGAACTGTAAATCAGCCCTTTTTCTTCTTGGAGAGAATGTCGAATACAACGGCACCCAGCAGAACGACACCCTTGACGACTTTCTGATAGTTGGCATCAATGCCCATCAGGCTCATGCCCAGGTTGATGACACCGATCAGGGTGGCACCGATCACCATGCCGATGATGCTGCCGGCACCGCCGCTGGCCGATACGCCGCCGACCACGCAGGCCGAAATGGCATCCATCTCGAAGTTCGTTCCGGCCGTGGAGTTAGCCGCCTGGAAACGCGCCATAACCGTCCAGGCAGAAACCACCGTCAGGACCGCCATATTGAGATATGCCAGGAACATGACCCAGCGGGTGTTGACACCGGACATCCGGGCCGCTTCGATGTTACCGCCCACCACGTAGAATCTGCGGCCGATCTGCGTCTTGCTGGTGATGAAGCTGTAGATCAGGACAACCACCACGACCCAGATCAGGACGGTGGGAATGCCGCCGGCCTTTGCCAGTTTGTACATGAAGAACAGAATGACGGCTGCACTGAGCACACTCTTGACCAGTGTCGTGACCAGGGAATCCGCTTCATATCCCTTCTTCACTCTTGAC
>JAFUBF010000163.1 GCA_017460325.1 Clostridia bacterium
TGTGAAAAAGATAATCATGGACAGGATAGAACAGGTAGAACAGGAAGAACTGGAAGACAGCATAAAATACATAGGGAAATTCCTAGAGGACTGGGAAGACTGGAATCCGGCAGTTTGGGAGGGCGTAAAAATGCCGCCGGATTTTGTTTCTTACAAGGAAGACATACCTTTGATTTATCCTGCTGGTACACAGCCGTCACCAAAGTGGAATAAACGCGGGAAAAAGACCCCAACATCCATGAGAAATGTGGATGCGGAATGTGAAGCCAGAATACTGACGCATCGTTATAAGGCGAAGGAGGATATGTGAGATGGCAATTCAGAAGCGTACCATGCGTAGAAGCAGTCTTGTCAGCACATGGGGTGTTGGCTCTATCGTTCCTTTTCCTCATGATGAATCATTGATGATTGCCGGACTTGACGCATGGGAATATGGACACCCTGCGGACTTTCAGATTGATGATGAACGCCTGAAGAAGCGCCTTGGTGTGAGTGAACTCAGATGGCCTCCTGATTACAGAGTTGGCGGTACGGAAAAAGTCAATCTTCGGTTGAGGATACCTGCGGTTCGTTTCCCGACCTGGCATTACTGCCCGTACTGCGGATCAATGAAACGCGTCAGATTTTATGATGAACAGCCCAGATGTGATCAGTATCCATGGCAAAAAGGACGTGTATGTAAGGGGAAATACCGCAGGCTGATGATTCCGGAGAGATTCATTGTTGCGTGCGAAAATGGTCATATTGACGATTTCCCCGTAGCTGAATGGCTTCATTCGGATGGAGGTTACAGGTATGATCCGGAGACCTGTCATATAAGAAGAAGCACGGGCGGATATTCTGCTTCTCTTTCGGGTGTGTCATATGAATGTTCCTGTGGAGCAAAAAAAACCATGGGTACAGCTATGTGGCCTGGAGCACTCGAAAGAATCGGATTTCATTGCAGAAGTTGTAAGCCGTGGCTGGGACTTGAGTCAGATCCTTCTGCCCCCTGCAATTGCGAGGAACTTGGCGATGAGAGACAGAAGGGTGGTTTGAAGGTACTGCTCAGAGGCGCCACAAATGTTTGGTTCAGTATTGTTAAAAGTTCAATTTTGATTCCGATAGAAACAGGCTATGAGGATGAAAGAATCAATACAATAGTTCAGAATCAGGTGGATAAATTGCCAAATACTGATCCTCAGACCCTGAAGCAGATTGTTAGCTTTATTGCACGGAATGAACATGTCGATGCCGATATATTGTTTAATGCATTCATCAATGCAAGAAAAGCACAGGATAAGGAACCGGAAGTCACGGAAGACATGCCGGAAGATGAGTACCGGAAGGGAGAATATAAGGTTCTGCTCAAAACGACCGGCAGTGATATGATAGGATTTCGATCTATCAACAAGCCGATATCCATGTACGATCCGATTATTGCCCAATATTTTAAAAGCATTTCTCTGATTCCGAGGCTCAAGGAAACAAGGGCATTCGCAGGCTTTACAAGGTTATCGTCCAAAAATATGAAACTGTCGGAGAGTAAAAAACAGTTGAGACTTACAGATAGTGAGGACTGGTTACCAGCGATTCAGGTGTTTGGAGAGGGTATTTTCTTCGAATTTAATGAAGAAATGGTTAAACAGTGGGCCGGAAATCCGAATGTGGTAAAACGAATTGGCCAGTTGAACGCATCGTACCAGAAATCCTTCATGGGAGATAAAACAACAGGTGATCTAAGCTCTGAGTTCATTATGATTCATACATTTGCACATTTACTGATTAACCAGTTAAGTTTCGACTGTGGATATGGGAGTTCCTCGCTGAGAGAGAGGGTTTACTGCGAACGTACAGGTGAA